>JALSNC010000091.1 GCA_026987195.1 Desulfobulbaceae bacterium
CTCCAGGTGCATCTGCCGGATATAGGGATGGCAGACCAGGCAGGAGGCGTTGGTGCCGTTGCGGATCGGGCGGTTGATCTCGTCCTGGATCGCGTCGGCCCGGTAGTGACCATACCTGCCGAACGACTCGGGCAGCACCATCGCCCGCACCACAATCCCCACAACCACCAGCACCACAAGGATGACGATGATCCTGATGAGGTGCGAGTTGTATTTCGATGTATAGTCCGGTTGCACGTCACCCTCCCCTCTGCAGAGCTTGAAACCTCAGTAACAGTCCGGCAGCATGCCATCTGCAAGCACCCACGGCCAGCCGCCTGGACGATGTCAGGGGCACTGCACCTTCCCCGGTCGTTCCCGGCCGCAGAGCGGGCTGTAGACGGCCAACCATGATCACACACGGCTGAGGCACGGCGGAACTCTTCCGAAAAAATCACCTTCAAACGCTGTACTGCCAACGATGAACTGGTACCTTTCCTGCGCCTGACCCGCCTTTTGCAATCCGTGTTCCATCATTTTTTCTCTTTATTATCAGCATGATAAAATAATACCCATTCCCACGGTTACGTAGCGGTAACAATATGGTCGCCCGAACGTTACCATGCAGTAACATGTGGACGGCAGGCAGGAAAAAAAATTGTCTTGACCTGGGTCAATGCGGATACGCTATGATGCCGGATAGTATGGCAGTGTGGAAATGGAAGAGAAGGGCAGGAGAATGGAACAACCAGAGAAAAAGAAAAAACGATCACCGCGCATGGAGCGGGAGAGGGCCACGGTGGAGGTGATGATCCGCCGCTTCTGCCGCGACCAGCACGGGGGCGGCAGCGAACTCTGCCCCCGGTGCAGGGAACTGCTCGACTATGCCCGTTACCGGCTCGCCAGGTGTCCTTTCCAGGAAGGCAAGACCACCTGCGGCAAGTGCCCGGTCCACTGCTACAAGCCCGGCATGCGGCAGAGGATCCAGGAGGTGATGCGCCATGTGGGCCCGCGCATGATGCTGACCAATCCCCTGCTCAGCTTCCGCCATTTTCTCGACGGACTGCGCCGCAAACCCAGGCGGCGGTAATCCTCTCTTCCGGCCCGCTTGACACCGGTGGGCAAATCCCGTACATTGGGCCCGTGAGCATTACTGTTTGTAATAGTTCACCGCTATCACATAGCAATACCCTTGGTAAAAGTTCGGCAGTGCGTCACCTGTGCGTGATCGCGGCTGGCCGCTATAATCCGCGCTATGCGGCCAGCCGCGAGCGCATGCAGATGGCGTACCGCTGAACTTTTACCACTGTTTCCTTCCGGTAACCATGCACAACCCGGGGTACCGGTTTCTCCCTTACCCGTGGCAGGTGGACATGTTTGGTATCGGCCTTCCGGAAATGCTGGTGATCCTGGCCGTGGCCCTGATCGTGGTCGGCCCGGACAAACTGCCGGACCTGGCCCGTTCCCTGGCCAAGGGGATGGTGGAGCTCAAACGGACCATGAACCAGGTCAAGCACAGCCTCACCGAAGAGGACGATGTACTCGGCGAGGTGCAGGATGAGCTGAAGAAGACAGCCGGCGAGCTGCAGGAACACCTGCTGGATGCGGAGAGCCAGACCTGGCGCCATCCGCAGTCACCGGCCGGCCGGGAGGGAGAGATCATCGAGTCTGAACCGGTGGAGGAACGGCCCTGGGAGGCCGACCGGCTCAAGGTCCCGCCTCCGGACCACGGAGCGGACGCGGACGGGCAGGCAGCCGACAGCGGGGCCGGGACCGGGAAAGGGAAGGATGACGGCACCGGCAGTCCCCCTGTCCAGGCCGCATGATCGCCGCGCTTGAACATTTCGCCCCCCACCACCAGGAGCTGCGCACCCGCCTGATCCGCTGTTTCCTGGCCATCGGGATCTGCACGGCGGTGGCCTACCTGTTCATCGACCACATCGCCGCCTTCTGCATGCGGCCCCTCTTTCTCGCCTACCCGCCGCTGGCCCATCTGGTCTATACCAGGCTCACCGAGGCCTTTATCAGTTATATCAAGCTCTCCCTGCTCACCGGCATTCTTGCAAGCTCGCCATTCATCCTCTACCAGGTCTGGATGTTCGTGGCCCCGGGCCTGCTGGACAACGAGAAACGGATCGCCCGCCGGGTGGTCTTCTGGGCGACCATGCTCTTTGCCGGTGGCGCCCTGTTCGCCTTTTTCGTTGTTCTGCCGCGGACACTCCATTTTTTCATGTCCTATGCCGGCCCCGGTCTGGAGCCCATGCCGAAGCTGGGTCTCTACCTCACCTTTGTCGCCCGCATGGTCATGGCCTTCGGTATCGCCTTCGAGATCCCCTTCCTCATGGTCATGGCCACCCGCACCGGCCTTGTGCGGGCAGATCATTTCAGAAGCAAACGCAAGTACTTCTACATGGTTATCGTCGGCCTCTCCTTTCTTCTCGCCGCCGGCGACATCACCGCCACCGTTCTCCTCTCCCTGCCGCTCTTCGGGCTCTACGAGGCCGGCATCATCGCCGGCAGGGTCTTTGCCGGTCAGGGCCGGACGGACGAAGCGGAATCCCCGTAAACGCACCGCTACTTCAAGGAAATTGCCGATAGCGGTGGACTGCAATCCCCGCTGCCGGGGACCGGACAGGGACCACCGGCCTCAGCGGGGACATCGCTGCAGCAGCCAGAGATCCCCTTCAAGCCAGCAGCCGCCCTCCCGGCGCAGACCGGACTCCCTGGTCACGAAAACCTTCCAGCCGGTGGCATCCGCCACGGCCCTGACATATTCCCGCGCATGGGCATAGCGGCCCGTGGGCCGCAGTGACCAGCCATCGCCATCACCCCGTTCCGTGGAAAAGGCAAAGAGAGTCCCGGCCCGGGCCGCACCGGCCGCGGCGCGGAACAGGGGCGCCAGGTCCCCGAGGTAGATCAGGACATCGGCGGCCACCAGCAGGTCAAAGGGGTCGCGGCTGTCCGCCAGGTAGGGGACCAGGTCACTGACCGCCAGCCGGTCGTAGACCTGTTTGCCGGCCGCAACCTCTATCATCCGCGGAGAGAGGTCGATGCCGGTCAGGTGGTCGCAGACAGGACGGAAGGTCTCGCCGGCAATGCCGGTGCCACAGCCCAGGTCGATGGCACGGGGAAAGCGGAGATCGTCACCGGCCTGCCCGGTGACCAGTTCATGCAGCAGGAACGGCACCCGGTAGCCGAGCTTCTCCAGCAGCTTTTCCTCGAAATGCTCACTGAACTGATCAAAGAGGTCACGCACATAGTCCCTGGGCGGCTCGGCCACGGCCCGGCCTTCCAGGGCGGCCAGCATGTGGCTTGCCGCCGGGTGGCCGGGCCGGGCCGCCAGCAGGCGCCGGTAGAACACCCGGGCCCGGTCGTGGTTGCCCAGGAGGTGGTGCAGGTAGGCCAGGTTGTTGAGGGCCGGCGTGTAGCCGGGATCGCGCTGCAGGAGCTCCTCGTAGACAGCCACCGCCTTTTCCGCATCACCGCTGTCCTTGTGGCAGCAGCCCAGGTTGTAGAGGATATCGCTGTCACCGGGGCTGAGCTCCAGGGCACGATGGTAGGCGCGTTCCGCCTCGGCAAAGCAGTGGCACCGCTTCAGGGCCAGGCCCAGGTTGTACCAGTTGTCCGGATCGTCGGGCCGCAGCTCCGCGGCCCGGCAGAAGGCCTCCACGGCCTCGTCGCTCCGGTCCAGCTCGAAATGGACCAGGCCCAGGTTGTAATGGACCACGTCAGCATCGGGTATCTCGGCCACGATACGATGGTAGCAGCGGGCCGCCTCCTCGAGCTCTCCCTGTTCGTGCAGGGCCACGGCCTGCAGGTAGATCTTCTGTAACTCTTCGATGTTCTTTTTCTGTTGCATAACCGCACAACACCCGGCCGGCTGACCGCCGGAACCGGGCAGAATAAAGGTAAAAGTTCAGCAGCACGCCATCTGCACGCGCTCGCGGCTGGCCGCATAGCGGGCTATAGACGGCCAGCCACGATCACGCACAGCTGACGTACTGCTAAACTGTTACCTAACGTATCGGTATTTTTAGGTGGTTGCCGATAGCGGTGAATTATTACGAATAAAGGTCCTCGGTAATGAATTCAGTTGGCCGGCGGCATCTCCTGCTTGAGCAGGCAGCAGGAGATGCGGTGCAGGGGTGTACCATCCTGACGATAGCGGATGGTATCCGGCTGCAGCAGCTTGTTCATCACGCATCCTTCCGGAATGGTGAGGGTGAAAAACCGGTCCTCGTTGAGCCCATGCCTCGTCTGCAGCCGGCCATCGGCAATGGCGAGACTGTGGACCGGATAGTCCTCGCAGAGCGGACAGCGGTAGACCCGGCCATTGGGAAAGACAAAAAAATTCTCCGCCACCAGTCCGGCGCATTCAAAGAGTTCACCGGCGTCGAGGTAGACCTTGGGATAGGTGACATGGATCCCCAGGTTCGCTGCCTCGGCCGCCACCTGCGGCACGATCTCCAGCCAGTGGTCCGGATCGACCTGCCAGCCGCTCTCCTCGCCCGGCCCTCCCGTGGCGGGCTTGCCGCGCAGACCGATCACCTGGATGAAAAACCGCTCCACTCCCAGGTCGGCCAGCAGGGCCGGCATGCGGTGCAGGTGGTCGATATTGAGCGCCGACACCGTGTAGATGAGGCTGGTATGGAACCCCAGGGCCACCGCCCGCTTCAGGTTGTCCGTGCAGGTGGCAAAGACGCCCTGGCCGCGGATGGGATCGTTGACCGCCGCGTCCGGACCGTCCAGGCTGAAACTGAGGAAATCGAGCTCGTCCGGGGCGACGCGCTCCAGGAAATCGTGGAACAGGTAGCCGTTGGAATCCACGGTGACAGCAAAGCGCATATCCCTGGCCGCGCGGATGATGGCGGCAAGGTCCGGATGCATGGTCGGTTCGCCGCCGAGCAGGATCAGGTTGCTCTCCACGTCCGGCCGCGCAAAGAGGCGCAGCCAGGAGAGTACCGTGGCCAGCGGCAGGGTGCTGGTGCCGTGCTGGGAGGGATTGATGTAGCAGTGCCGGCAGGAGAGATTGCAGGCCGTGAGCAGATGCAGGAAGACATTGCGCTCGCCGGCCTTGAAACCGACAGTGCGGGCAACCGGGTCAGGAGAGTTCATCATCCACCTTGGCGGCCTGTTCCAGGGTATAGGTGGCCAGCAGGCTGTCCTGCCAGTAGGACCAGGCACGGAAGAATTCAGCAAAGAGGCGCAGGCTGCGCGCGCGCAGGACCCGGCCCCGGACAGTGACCTGCATGCCGGCATAGAGGGGCGGCAGCTGGTGGAGGTCCAGGGAGGTGCCGCCGCCCATCACATCCTCGTAGGCCCAGACAAACCGGCGGATACCGGAAAGGAGCATGGTGGCATAGCACATCAGGCAGGGCTCCATGGTGGAGTAGACCGTAAGCCCGGCACAGTCGATATCGGGCCGCTCATTGAGCAGGCCACGCAGGGTCACCACCTCGGCATGGTCGAGTTCGTTGAAATGGGCGCCGCAGGAGTTCTCCCGGTGGCCGCGGGCCAGGATGCGGCCCTCCCGGACCAGGACGCAGCCCACCGGGAACTCGCCGGCGGCCAGGGCACGCTCCGCCTCCACCAGGGCCTCGGCCATGAACTGTTCATCTGCTGCCACCACCTGCTTCCTCCCCATGCTCAGTACCGGCGCCACTGCCGGTCACGGGGGAGCATGGTACCCCACAACCTCCTGCTCCGTCAACCGTCGGATAAACCCACCTGCCCGGATTGCCGGGCGTCAAACCCCTATCTCTCAGCCACAGGCGGAACAAAGACTCCTGGCCCCTGGCACCTGACACCTGGCACCTGGCACCTGTCCCCCGGCATGCTACAGGTGGCGGCCGAATCCGAGGACCCGCTTGTTGATCACCATGCCGGTGTGGGGCTGCTGCCATTCCTGGCCGGTGGAGATAAAGGGGAGATAGACCAGGGAGAACGAGAGCCGGTCCGGCCGGACCCGGGGCAGTGCCGGGAAGATCGGCTTCGGGCTCGCGGCCGAGGCGGCCAGGATCACCTTGATGGCCTGCCGTGCCTCGGTGGGCGGCAGGGTGACGGGATAGAGCTCCGGGCAGGCCCTGGCCTGCTCCGGCCTCATCCGGTGCTGACCGATGGTGGCCTGACGGCCGAGGCGCAGGAACAGGCGGGGCCGGACCCTGAAGGCCGGTATCCAGAAACTCATGGGCCGCCGGTGCCACTGCGGCCGGATGAGCAGGGGCTGGTTGGTGCGGGCGATGAAATCGGCAAAGGTCTCCATGGCCAGGGCCTGGATGCGGGCCGTGATCCTCCAGAAACCGATGTAGAGACGGGTACGCCGGTCACCGGCGACCTTCTGCCAGGAAACCGGCTGCAGGCCGGTATTGTCCACCAGCCAGGCGCGATCGCAGTTGCTGCAGGTGAGCACCAGGCAATCCCCTTCCCCGTCCAGGGTCCAGCCGCAGTGGGGGCAGAGGGTGGGCAGGAAATCGACCTGCCAGCGGGGCGAAAAGGGACGTTCCCTGAAGCCGGCCTCGGCCAGCCGCTCGCCGGATAGCAGCAGCCGGTCCCGGACCGCGTCGTAGAGCCCCTGCTCGCGCCGGACCATGGGCAGGTAGATGCAACTGATGGTTTCGCCGATATAGGCCCGGTGGAAGAGGACCTCGTCCCTGCGGCGCATCAGGGTACTCAGGCGGGCCGCCTTGTCCAGGACCGCCGAGGCGCGGATGGTGGGCCGCAGGAAGCTGCCGCCCTGCCCTGCGCTCAGGCGCACAAGCTGCATGGCCTGTGGCCGCAGGCCCAGGGAGGGTGGCAGATCGGGGTGAAAGACCGCGGCCTGGGTGGTGTCCACCAGGTGGTGCTCGATCGCTTTTTCCCGGACAAGGAAGATGGTCCCCTTGAACCGCAGGTAGGGTGCATGGACCATCTCCCGGGAGTTGCCGGCCGGCAGGACATAGCGAAACAGGCCATGGCTGCGCAGAAAATTCCTGACCCCGCAGTAGGAACAGGTGAGCAGCCGGTCCGACTCGGAGAGCACCACCGGGCCGCCGCACTGGGGGCAGGGCTGCTGGATCCTGACATCCATGGCGGCAGGCGGGCAGGATCAGGCGATCTTGCGGCCGCAGTGGTTGCAGAAGCTGGATCCGGGCAGGTTCTCGGTCCGGCAGTGGGGACAGACCACCACCTGTGGCCGGCTGGAGGCTGGATGTCCGCAGCGGGAACAGAACCGCGCGCCTGGGGTCAGGTTCTTGCCGCAGTTGGCGCACTGCTGCAGGACCAGTTGCTGATGACCGCAGAAGGGACAGAAACGGGCATCGGCCGGGATCGGCTGTCCGCAGTCCGGGCAGCGGGCCCCGGCTGGCCCGGCACCACCGCTGGCAGTGCTTCCGGCCGCACCACCCTGACCGAAACCGCCGAACATGGCCGGCATCATCATGCCCATGCCCAGGCCCAGGCCGGCACCGGCCTCACCCTCGGCCTCGGCCGCCTTTTCCATGGCCATGGCCGCTTTCATGCGGACGAAGTTGTCCATGTCCCTGATAACGCTGAGACGGCCACGGTCGTCGATGGCCGCCTGTACCTCGTCGGGCGGGGTGATGGAGGTGATGTAGAGCTCGTCCAGGGCCAGGCCGAACCGGCTGAAATCGGTGACCAGCCGTTTCTTCAGGCCGGCGGCCAGCTCGTCGAACCGGCCGGGCAGGTCAAACAGGGTCTCCAGGACCTCGCCCAGGAAATCGTTGAGACGGGAGACAATGACCCGTCGCAGATACTCCTCCACCTGGCTGGTCGTGTACTTGCCCATGGTGCCGGCCAGGGAGTTGATGAACAGGACCGGCTGCACGACCCGGATATTGAAGACGCCATGGGCGCGCAGCCGGACCAGGCCCAGCTCGGCATCGCGGAAGGCCACCGGATCGCGGGTACCCCACTTCAGGTTGGGGAAGACCTTGAGATTGACAAAGTAGACCTCGGCCCGCAGGGGGCTGACCATACCCCAGGGCGCGGAAAGGATCTTGGTCAGGATGGGGATGTTGCCGGTCTTGAGGGTATGGCGGCCGGCGGCAAAGGCGTCGCAGGCCCTGCCCTTGTAGAAGAGGACCGCGGCCTGGGACTCGCGGACCGTGAGCTGCGCCCCATACTTGATCTCACCGGAACCGTGTTCCGGCAGCCGGTGCAGCAGCTCTTTTCCGGTTTCATCAAACCACTCCAGGGACTCCAGCAGAATAATATTGTCTACACCCATGGGCTCTCCCAGATGTCTGTGGTCCGGCACCGCCTCCATTGCCCGGGATCAGTCACGATGCCCCTGAACCGTTACGGATAAACCGGTCTTGTGGTCACCATCTACAGTATATGCTAGAATAGGGGCCATCACAAAACAGAAAAACAGCCCCTGCCTGTTCAGGGGGGATGCGATCTTTTGTTTTTTTCGAGCTCACACCTGTGATGGACTCACAAAAAGTCCATACGTCGAGCATGGGCCGTACCGGCTACAACGCTGTAGATCGGACTTTTTGCGACGCCATCACCTGTAACCACTCAGACCAGACCAGGAGCGACACGATGAGCGAATTCAAGAATCAGTGGACCCTGGAGACGGCCATGGAGATCCTGCGCCATCCCACCGTGGACAGCAGGACCTGGTCCGAGGCCGTGGAATGGCTGCTCCTCTATGGCCCGCCCGAGATCCGGGACCTGCTGCAGCAGGCCTCGGGCCATGCCACCCGGGAGAGCTTCCCTGACCTCAGGCCGACCGGCTTCACCCCTGATGGTGAACCCTGCTACAATATTTCAGATATCGCACGTTCGCTGGGAATCAGCGAGGAAGAGGCCGCCATGATGGTGGCGGAAAAGGAGGCAAGACACGGAATCCGGCAGCTCTTTGCAGAGGACGAGACCCACAAGATCCAATAGCGCGCCATCTGCATGCACCCGCGGCTGGCCGCATAGCGGGCTATCGGAGTCTCGCTGCGCCCGCTTGCCTGACAGCCAGCCACGATCACGCACAGCTGACGCACTGCTGAACTTTTACCAAAAGTATCCGCCTATCAGTTGGTTGCCGATAGCGGTGAACTATTACCAACGTACCCCCTCACGGGATAACCAACCATCGGTTTTCTCGACCACAATGCTGTAAGTGCCTTCAGGAGCCGCAGACTCGGATTCTACGCTTACCTGTGCAGGCGTGCCTGACCGCAGGTAAGCAGACCCTAGGGAGACTCCGATAGCCTACCTGTGCAGGCAGGCACGACCGTGCAAAGAGGTAAGCGAAGACTCCGTGCGGTCCCAGTGAGCGCTTACTAGCCAACGGCTACAAACCAAACAGGGAGAGCAAGGATATGCAACCCCTCAAAAAGAAAGCCATCAAATTCGTTTTCAGTATCCTTTTAATAATGCTGTCCCCGCCTGATTCTCATGCGGGGAAAACCGATACGCAGGTTCGGACTTACAGCGAATTCAGCAGAAATGACCTGAACATGCTCGGGGTTACCGCCCTTCCCGAAAATTCCTTTTTACAAGATACATACAAAGGCATAAAATTCATTGCAACTCCCAAAAAAGTCTATTCAAAAGAACAATTAGCACTTCTTAAATACTTTATCGACCGGACTCCATATGCACTTCTGAAATACCCTCCTTCTGCAATTATTAACGCAGAGGCCGGATTTATGCCAACTTCAATGGCTCAGGCAAGTGGCCCATATGTATATTTTGATTCAGGGGCATTTCATACGGGAGGTTTCTGGTCTGCCGGTTCCATAGAAGGGGTCTTCAGGGGATTTGTACATGAGCTTGTGCATGTATTGCAGTTTAGAAAAACTGTCAGATCCATGGATCTTGCGAAGGCACGCAAGAGCTTTCAAGAGAATATGCGACAAACCTTTTGGAATTACGCATTGATGAACACGGACCTGATTAGTTCATTTGTCAAGGTAACCGGCTGGGAACTAAATAAAAGCATTATAACAACCGCGAGGCTGAAAGATTTCAGTCATGAGAAAACGTCCAGTTACGGACGCAGCTCAATTATGGAAGATATGGCGGAAACGGTCTCATTTGTTGCTATCGGGGACCTCTCACCTCTCTCACGGCAGAGAGTGACATGGGCAATTGATCTCCTTGGATATCCCTCCCTGGAAAAAACGCTTGAATACACCTTTCCCTACAATGGAGAACTTGAGGCCACCAAGATTGCGGGTGGTTCCAGGATCACTCAATTTGACCAAAAGAAAAAGCAAGCATATGAAAAAAAATATTTTGTCAGTGATATTGGTTATTTTGTCAGCAAATCAAGATACAGCAAAGTTATTCATCTCCTGAAAGAAGGCTTTAGACAACGCAAATGGAGAAATATTCTTTCAAAAAATCTCCAGTTGAAACACCATGTAAAAAAGGCGGTCATGGAATATCACGGCAAGTGGCGGGATATCTATCTTGAAGTCATCAGTTTCGAAGAAGCGACCGGCTATCTCATAAAACCTGACGATACGATAATCACGGTTTTAAGTGGTTATCACCGATAGCCCTGGCTCGTTCTTTCCCTACTATTTTATGAACATAGATTTCAACCCGGCGATTTTTTCGTCTCCCTTCAGGGTTGTCTGAACCATCCTTTTTGGTATTGGGTGCAACCGGCATGGATTCCCCATAGGCATGAGTCGTGATGAGCCTTTCAGGAATACCTCTACGCACAAACCACTTCTTCACAGAATTTACCCGGCGTTTCGAAAGATCCATATTGTATTCTTCCGTGCCTTTGGAATCCGTATGACCATGCAGCCGAATGGGCATATCTTGATAACGCTGTATCAATAGCGTGTAGATTTCATTTAGCGCCTTATATGCATCTGGCCTGATTGTATCTTTGTCAAAATCAAAAAGTATATCAGATGAAAGGGTAACCAGAGCCCATTCATCGTTTTCTCTTACCTTGACGCCGGGTATGGTTATTTCCGGAATATCTATTTCTGGAATATCTGGTGCTTTTGGAATAATCGGCTCGGGAATAACCACTTTGGGAATAATCGGTTCGGGAATAACCGGTTCGGGAATAACCGGATGAGGGATCCAATTCTTATCACTATTCTCACACTTTACAAACGAAGCATTCGAGATAGACAAGAGGCCAAGTATTAATAAGCATAAAAGAGTCTTCTTCATCTTATCCCCCTTCTTGTACCGATGTGAAAAAAATCTTTACTACTGTTAACGACAAGAAACATAGCAATGCCCGCCGGAAAATCCGCAATGCCCATCCTCGCCGGGCCTTTTCCGAGGCAACCCGGTTCTTCCTCAAGAGCAACGAGCGGGGCCGGAGGTACATGCAGAAGATCGTCAGCAGGCACGGCAAGGTAACTCCTCACGGGAGACCGAATGGCGTATCAGGTATCGTCATGAACTATTTTTGTTGCTTGACAAACGAGGACCTTCTAGGTGTTCGGCGATCCTGGCCGATAATTTATCGTGAAATCAGGGCATTGGTACGATCCTTAATATCTTCTGTGCGCACTTCGTCAAGTGGGATGCTGCGGATTTTGTTCCCTTCAAAGTTTAACTTCTTCAAGTCAACCATACGCATCCGCCGATTAAATTCAGTCCACCAGTAATAACGCCTGTTCTTGATATCACCGATTGTTGACCATTGAGTAAAATTAAGATGGTAATCCTCAGGACTTTTTCCTTCCCGCACTAACCCACGAGGAATATCGAAATTGTTGAGAATTCGCGATACTTCGTTAATTCCCGATGCAATATTTTCAGGTGGAATTGTGGTTGACGTAAACGCTACGGCACGAACAAAACGAGACGGTGGCGTGACATCTCCCGGCAAACCAAGCATACCGCTCCCCGCACCAAACGGCACAAGACTGACGCCTTTGATATTCTTATCCGCATGTCCTCCAAAAGCAGTGAGTTGAGGATAATTGCGCAAGTTCAAAATATGCCAGTCATACGGCGGCGAATTCGTCATCACGCCGATCGTATTGTCATAGATATGCAACTTTCCATCCACGTATTCAATAACGATAGAAGCCCCCGTGCTGTCCGTGGCAACAAGGTGCAGTGGCGCAGGCGCCCCAAAAGCTTTGTCAATATCCTTGTTATAAACAACCCGAAGCTTTGGGAGATCTGCCTTGATTTCATTAACGGTCTTAAACTGGCCAAGGATATATGCCGAAAGGTCAACATTGTTCAGGGTGTGAGATTCTTCGCCGTCTCTAAAGCTCTGATATTCAGCAAACCCGGGGAAGTACAGCACTCCTAATGTTAATCCAGTTTCATTCATGCCGTCAGTGACAAAAGGCTTTTTGACCGCGTTCATGGCAACGAAACCGTATTTATTTTTCCAAGTCATGCCTTTTCTGCCACCACCTAATTCTGAGGTAAAAGACAATTGACGTGGAACGAGAACAAGCTCTGCGTGCAAATCAAATGCACCCCATTCCATAGTACGACCATAGATGGGACTGCCATCAGTCGTCTTAATAACAATGCTTGTGCAAGCCTTTACATCTGCCTGTGATGCCAATATCACGAAAGTACAACTTAGCATCATTAGGAATATTTTTTTCATTTCACTTCTCCCTTGCTTGTTTAAGTTTTCTATGCGCCGAATCGTCGCAAATCACCGGCGGCGAAAAGGTAAGCGCTCACAGGGAGCGCACGGAGTCTTCGCTTACCTCTTTGCACGGTCGTGCCTGCCCGCACGGTAGGCTATCGGTGTTAATGACACTCCATATAGAGCCATTTCATGATCACCCTAATCGGGCCACCTCATGATCGCCGTAATGGAGCCACCCGATGATCAGGCTAATCGAGCCACCCTGTGATCATCTAATGGAGCCACTGGAGGATCATCGTAATCGAGCCACTTCCTCGGATCATAATCGGTTCTCGGACTTCCAGATGATCTGGTATACCTTCGCGAAACCAGGAAAACGTTTCCATGGAGGTGTACCAATGGCCAACAGGAGGTTCGAGATGTTTCATTACCGTCAGGTTCTCGCCCACATGCGGTCCGGGCAGTCAGATCGCCAGATTGCCAAAGCCGGTCTTATGGGACGGGCCAAGGCGTCGGAGCTCCGTCGTATCGCGACGGAACAGGGTTGGCTTGACCCCAGGCGTCCTCTGCCCGAGGACCAGACCCTGGCAGCCGTTCTCAAAGGGCCGAAGCGGCCAGCATCGGAGTCCATTCTGGCACCCTACCACGACAAGATCAAATCCTGGCACCAGCAGGGCATCGCTGGTACCACCATCCATCAGGCTCTGGTTCGCAACTACGGTTTTACCGGCAGTTATTCTGCAGTACGCCGGTATCTGCAGCAATTGAAGGCCAGTGCGCCCGAAGCTACGGTCATGCTCGACTTCAAGCCGGGCGAGGTAGCACAGGTCGACTTCGGTAAGGGGCCGAAAATCACCGACACGACCACTGGCGAGATCTTCTCCACCTGGTTCTTTGTCATGACCCTGGCCTTCAGTCGCCATCAGTACGCCGAGCTGGTCAGAGATCAGAAAATACCCACCTGGCTCGGCTGCCATCGACGGGCCTTCGAGTTCTTTGGCGGCGTTCCGGAAAAGGTCGTGGTCGACAACCTGAAGTCCGCCATCACCAAAGCGTGCTGGCGAGATCCCAAAGTCCAGCGATCCTATGCCGAACTGGCCCAGGGCTATGGTTTTCTGATCTCGCCCTGTCCGCCCAACGAGCCCAGGAAAAAAGGCAGGGTCGAGGCCGGAGTCAAGTATATCAAACGCAGCTTTCTGCCGCTGCGCCGGTTCAGGGGCCTTGCCGACGCCAACCGGCAACTGCGCCAATGGATCCTGGAGACTGCCGGCAACCGGATCCATGGCACCACAAAGCAAAAGCCACTTACCCTGTTCGCGGAAGCGGAACAACATATCCTCCGGCCCCTGCCGGACAGGGCACCGGAACCAGCGGTCTGGTCCCTCCACAAGCTGCACGGCAACTGCCACCTGCAGTTTGAGAAGTGCTTTTACTCGGCACCCTACCGGCTGGTCGGCAAAGAGCTCTGGGTCAAGGCCACGGAAACGACGGTCAGGATCTTTCACGAGCATGAGCTGGTGGCGCTCCATCCCCGCAAACACAGGCCGGGTGAAAAATCGACCAGCACAGCTCACCTGCCGCCGGATGCCGTGGCCTACCTGATGCGGGATCCGCAGTGGTGCCT
The DNA here is from genome assembly GCA_026987195.1 of Desulfobulbaceae bacterium. Lineage (GTDB taxonomy): Bacteria > Desulfobacterota > Desulfobulbia > Desulfobulbales > Desulfobulbaceae > DRKI01. The sequence goes on from JALSNC010000091.1 coordinate 14,148, forward strand.
CAGGCGGGCGGAGGCAATAGGACCTAACTGCTCACGGCTCATCAGGTCGCTCTTCTCTCATCGGGTTACCGACAATCTCAGAGCCGCCCAGGGTGTCATCGGACTTGCCAGGAAGTATGGCCAGGTCCGCCTGGAAGCGGCCTGCCGGCGAGCAATCATCTTTGACAGCCCCAGGTATATTACGGTCAAGACCATCCTGGCCAAGGGATTGGATCAGGAAATCCCTGATCCAGTTCCCACCCGGCTGCCACTGGCCTATACCGGCAAGGGACGTTTTCAAAGAACATATCAGGTGATTACCGCTTCACGCAGGGAGGACACGATATGCACCCCATGCCCGAACTGATTCCCATGCTCAAGCAACTGCGTCTCTCCGGGATCATGGACTCCCTGGAGATCCGTAACCGGCAGGCGATCGATGAAAAGATGGCCTACACCGACTTCCTCGCGCTGCTTATCCAGGACGAGGTGGCGCGGCGGACGCAACGGAAATTCGACCTGCGTATCAGGCGGGCCGGGTTTCGGAATCAGAAGACCCTGGAGGATTTCGATTTTTCCTTCAACCCTGCCATCAACAAGGCCCAGATCATGGACCTGGCTACCTGCCGCTTCATGGAGGAAAAGGCCTGTGTCCTTATCGTGGGGCCCTGCGGGACCGGGAAAAGTCATATTGCCCAGGCACTTGGCCATTGTGCCATTCGCCAGGGCCGTGACGTCCTCTTCACCACCCAGACGAAGCTGCTTGGCCAGCTCCAGGCGGCCAGGGCGACAAACTCTTATGATCGACGCCTCAATACCCTGGCCAAGGTCGATCTGCTGATCATCGACGACTTCGGGCTCAAGCCCCTCAGAACACCACAGGACGAGGATATCCACGACCTGATCGGTGAGCGATATGAACGTCGTTCGACCATCATCACCAGCAACCTTGATCTCTCCGAGTGGCGGGACGCCTTTCCCAACAAACTGCTGGGTGCGGCCACCATT
>JALSNC010000092.1 GCA_026987195.1 Desulfobulbaceae bacterium
AGTTCAGCAGCACGCCATCTGCACGCGCTCGCGGCTGGCCGCATAGCGCGGACTATAGCTGCCAGCCACGATCACGCACAGCTGACGCACTGCTGAACTTTTACCAAAAGTATTGCTCTTTTTCAGGTGGTTGCTGATAGCGGTGAACTATTACATCTCATTGCTGTTAACGTATCGGTAACAGTTCACCGCTGGCGGCAACACGTTGCTGACGACAGGAGGATATTTCCGTAACGCGGTGTTTTGAGATTGTTGCATCGGTCCAGGTGGAGTATATGGGTATACTCTCTGTTTGACGATACTGCTGGTCTGGCCGGATGTGCAGGAGTGGAGCTCCGGCCGGGAATGCCGCTCTCACCAGTGCGTCACTCACCTGATGGAACAGACAAGGAGCTGGACATGCGAAAAACGTATCCTCTGCTGCCTGGCCTGGTGCTGCTGGCAATACTTGTTGCCACGCCCGCCGGGGCAATAGATCTCTACGGATTCGGAAGCTACTGGGACAGGAGTGATGTAGACGGCTCCTGGGGGGCCGGCCTGGGGCTCAGCCTGCCTCTGTTGACCGAGCATCTGCGGCTGGATGGCCGGGTGTACCGATTTAAGGACAGCGATATCGGTCCGGGTGACGGTCTCAGCCTGACCCCGGTCGACCTGGGCGTGCAGGTCCATTTCATGCCTTCGGCTTCCGTGGATCCCTATCTCCTGGGCGGGCTCTCCTATATCTTTGCCGATGCGGACCGGCTGGATGTCGATTCAAGTTTTGGCGGTTACCTCGGTGCCGGCATGGACTTTGATCTCGGTATTCCTCTGTTCAGGGTATTTGGCGAGGCATTATATCGGTTCAGCGAGATCAACAATCCCTTTGGCGATGATATCGATGTGGGCGGGTTTACGGGAAACGTCGGTCTCAAGTTTCATTTCTAGGGCGGCTTCCTGGTCCCTGTGACCGCTTACAAAAATGAAGTTGAGAAATCGTGACCTTGCATACCCTGCGATCAGTTACGTTGCCGGCGCCCTGCCGGTGGTCCTGTCCGCCGATTGTCCCCTGGTCGTTTGCAACACCTTGCCCTGATGCGTCCGTTGTCCTGCCTGACGCCGTTGCTTTGCCCTGCTATGCTGCACCCGGCTCTCCGGCCGGCAGATCGGGGAAGGCCCGGGCCACGGCACTGCAGGTGATACGGCCGTCGCGCATGTTGAGGGCGGCGCGATAGCCGGGACCCTGGCCGATGAAACCGTCCAGGCCCAGGTCGGCGAGCTGACGGCAGTAGGGAAGGGTGGCGTTGCACAGGGCCCGGCTGGATGTCCGCCCCACGGCGCCGGGCATATTGGAGACACAGTAGTGGACCACTCCGTCCACCACGAACACCGGGTCGCTGTGGGTGGTGGGATGGCTGGTCTCGAAACAGCCGCCCTGGTCGATGGAGACATCCACCAGCACGGCGCCTTTCTTCATCCGGCGGAGGAGCCGCCGGTCGATGAGCACCGGGGTCTTGCCGCCGGGAATGAGCACCGCGCCCACCACCAGGTCCGCCCTGACAGCGTGGTCCTCCACCACATGGGGATCGCTGTAGACCGTGGTCACGTTGGCCGGCATGACTTCGTCCAGGTAACGGAGCCGGTCCAGGTTGATGTCCATGATGGTGACGTTCGCCCCCAGACCGGCCGCGGTGCGGGCGGCATTGGTGCCCACCACGCCGGCGCCGATGACGAGCACGGTGGCCGGTGCCACGCCGGCAACACCCCCCAGCAGGATACCACGGCCCATCATCGGTTTTTCCAGGCACTTGGCTCCTTCCTGGATGGAGAGTTTACCCGCGATCTCGCTCATGGGTGTCAGCAGGGGCAGCCGTCCCCCGGCGTCGGCCAGGGTCTCGTAGGCCACTGCCGCGATACCCTGTTCAAGGCAGCATTCGGTGAGCCGGCGGGATGCGGCAAAGTGGAAATAGCAGAACAGGATCTGGCCCCGTCGCAGGAGCCGGCACTCCTGCGGCTGCGGTTCCTTGACCTTGACGATCATTTCTGCGCCGGCAAAGAGCTCTTTTGCCGAATCGATCAGGATGGCGCCGGCCCGTTCGTAGGCAGCGTCGCCATACCCGGAGCCTAGGCCGGCCCCGCGCTGGAACAGGACTTTGTGGCCGTCGCCGACCAGTAACTGGACCCCCACCGGCAGCATGGCCACCCGGTATTCGTCCTGCTTGATCTCCGCCGGTACACCGATAATCATGGAAAGCGCCTCTCCTTTGGCTGGTTGTTGAGATGGGGGGCCACCCTCCCCCCGATCTCCCGGGAACATCCACTGCGGACCGGAAAGTTGGTAAGCGCTCACAGGGACCGCACGGATTCTTCTCCTACCTCTTTGCACGGTCGGTCGTGCCTGCCCGCACAGGCAGGCTATCGGAGTCTCCCTGCGGTCGCTTACCTGCGGTCAGGCACGCCTGCACAAATCTGCGGCCCCTGAGAGCGCTTACGCCACTGTGGTCGAGAAAACCGATGGTTGGTTATCCCGTGGGGGGTTACGAAAGTTATCTTCTCACAGTAGCAGATTATGGCGAAACATGCTATCGGTTGAACGGCACACAGAGAACCCCGTAAAAGTTCGTCAGCACGGCATCCGGAGTCTGCGCTTACCTGCACGTTCCTGCGGCCGGCCGCATAGCGGGGCTGTGGCGACCAAACGCGCCTGCACCAATATGCACTGCCTGTGCGCTTGCAGTGAAACCGCATAGTTACCAACCCCGGGAAGGGGTACGACGGAGTGACCATGAACAGACCTGACCAGCCCCCCGGCATCCCGGGACCTTTCGCCGCGTTGACGCCGGACCGGGTCCTCTCGCTGGTGGAGGAGAGCCTGGGCAGGCGATGTACCAATCTGTGCCGGGCCATGAACAGTTACATCAACCGGGTCTTTGAACTGGAGGACGAGGAAGGGCACGGCCTGATAGCCAAGTTCTATCGTCCTGGCCGCTGGTCGCGCCAGGGGGTGCAGGACGAACATGACTTTCTCCGCGATCTTGCCCGCCAGGAGGTACCGGTCGTCCCTCCGCTTCCCCTGGAAAACGGTTCCACCCTGGGCGAGGGTGATGGCCTGCTTTTTGCCGTTTTCCCGAAAAAAGGTGGCCGCCTGGTGGACGAATACAGTGATGAACAGTGGCTCGCCCTGGGGCATCTGCTCGGACGGACGCATATGGTGGGCGCAGGGCGCAGGCCGGGTGACAGGCCGCAAATGGTGCCCTGGGAGACAACCCGGACCCAGGTGGACTACCTGCTGTCCGGTGATTTCATCCCGCCTGATCTGCGGGTTGACTTCCGCACCCTGGCCGAGCGGCTCATGGACGAGATCGCGCCCCTGTTCGAGAATATGGAGCTGATCCGCATCCATGGCGACTGCCACAGTGCCAATCTTATCCATCGGCCCGACGAGTCCTTCTACCTGATCGATCTCGACGACATGGTGGTGGGCCCGCCGGTGCAGGACATCTGGATGCTGCTGCCGGCAGGGCCGGAAGAGGCGGTCGTGGAGCTGGACATCCTGCTTGAGGGATACGAGACCTTTCGTCCCTTTGACCGTCGCAGCCTGCGGCTGATCGAGCCGCTTCGGGCCATGCGGTTCATCCACTATACTGCCTGGTGCGCCCGCCAGGTCGCCGACGACGGCCGATCCGTGATCATGCCCGATTTTGGCAGCCGCGACTACTGGCAGGGTGAGATCAATGACCTGGCCGACCAGATGGAGCGGATCAGGACCATGCCGCCGCCGAGCGGAAATTATTGACCAACAGACAGACGATGGCCTTTTTCAGAGAACACTGGCGGAGTTTCCGCGCCGTCATGACGGCAAGTGACATCAGTTTTCTGCTCCTGCGCCTTTCCACCATCCTGGGCGGTTATATCTGGCTGCTCGCCGCGCCCCTGTCCACGGCGGATGCCGCCGAACTGCTCAGGTCACTGATCGTCTTTTTCTTCTACTCACTGTTTCTCTATCTGCTGATCTACCTGCGGGCCCGGGCGATCCGGCAGGTCTATGCCCTGTCACTGATCCTGGATCTTCTGTTTATCTACTGGATGGTGCACCTGCAGAATAGCTTTGCCAACAGCTTTTTTCTGGGGTATTACCTGCTGGTCGCGCTGCACTCTTTTTATTTCGGCATGGCCTTCGGCCTGCTGGCGGCATGCCTGGCAACAGTGCTCTACAGTCTCAACTTTCTCCCCTTTGCCCACCAGGTCCACTGGACCGAGCTCGGTATCCGGGTGAGTTTCCTCTTCCTGATCGCCCTGCCACTGGGTTTCATCTCCCGCAGGATGCAGCGGGACAAGGAGCGGATCGAGGAGCTCAACCGGCAGCTTGCCGACTCCCTCGAGAGCCTGGAACGGATGCAGGACAAGATGGTCCGCAGCGAAAAGCTGCTCGCCCTGGGCCGGTTGACCGCGGACATCGCCCACGAGATCCGCAACCCGCTTTCCGCCCTCGGCGGTCTCAACCGGCGCATGCTCAAGACCCTGCCGCCGGACAGCCGGGAGCGCAGGTACGCCGAGACCATCGCCCGCGAGGTGGTTCGCCTGGAGGCGATCCTCCGCGACATCGTCGCCCTGACCATGGTGGGTGAGCACCTGCGACGCGGCGATATCAACGCGGTTATCCGCGAGGCCGTGGCCTATGCACGCAACATCTGCATGGAAGACGAGCGTGTCCGTCTGGTGGAGAACTATACCCCGGACCTGCCGCGGGTCTACCTGGAACCGGACCAGTTGCAGCAGGTCATGGGCCAGCTCGTCTGCAATGCTGTCGACGCCATCGAGGGCGAGGGCGTGATCACGATCTCCACCGGCACCAGGTTCAGGAACGAGATCCTCTGGGTGACGGTGACGGTCCACGATACCGGGCCAGGGATTCCTGCGGAACAGATGGAGCGGTTGTTCGAGCCCTTCTTCTCCACCAAGCGGAGCGAGCAGGTGACCGGCCTGGGCCTGGCCATTGTGCACAAGATCATGGAGGATCACCGGGGCTTCATCGAGGTGAAGAGCGGTGAGGGCGTGGAGGGAACCCGCTTTACCCTCTACTTTCCCTACCAGCCCGAGGAGGAGGACGGCAGGAAACCCTGCTGGGAATACCTGCAGTGCGGTATCGAGTCCGATCCGTCACGCACCTGTCCGGCCTATCCCTATTTCGGCCGCATCTGCTGGGCCATTGCCGGGACCCTGTGCGAGGGCAAGGTGACGGGCACCTTTGCCGAGAAGACCCACAACTGCCGCCAGTGTCCGGTCTTTCAGGAGATGTGGCGGGAATGCAGGCCGGATGACGGGGAGCCCCTCTGTCCCCGGCTCCTCGGAGAACGTCCCGGTAAAGCAGGCGGGAAAAATGGGGATGCGGCAGAGGCCACGGCAGACGGAACAGACATCATCAGGACCAGGAAAGATCGCCATGCCCCGGCCGAAGGGCAGGACATGGAAACAACAGGACAACGATGAGCAGAAAGATCGAACACGAAATCAGAAAACGGCGCACCTTCGGGATCATCAGTCATCCCGACGCCGGCAAGACCACGCTGACCGAAAAACTGCTGCTCTTTGGCGGCGCCATCCAGATGGCCGGTGCGGTCAAGTCGCGGAAAACCGCCACCCATGCCATGAGCGACTGGATGGCCATCGAGAAGGACCGGGGCATCTCGGTCTCCACCTCGGTGATGAAGTTCAATTACCGCGATTTCGAGATCAACCTTCTGGACACGCCGGGTCACCGGGATTTCTCCGAGGATACCTACCGGGTATTGACAGCGGTGGACAGCGCCCTGATGGTGATCGACAGCGCCAGGGGCGTCGAGTCGCAGACCGCCAAGCTGATGGAGGTCTGCCGGATGCGCAACACCCCGATCATCACCTTCATCAACAAGCTGGACCGGGACGGCATGGACCCCCTGGATATCCTCGCCGATATCGAGGACAAGCTGCAGATCGAATGTGCGCCGCTCTCCTGGCCCATCGGTATGGGCAAGGGCTTCAGGGGGGTCTATGACCTGTACCGGCGCCGTCTCAATCTCTTCACCCCCAGCCGGGATACCCGGCCCGAGGAATGTGTGGTGATCCGCGATCTGGACGATCCCCTGCTCGACCATCACCTGGGCCGGGATGCCGACGCCCTGCGGGAGGACATCGAGCTGCTGGAAGGGGCCGCCAATCCCTTTTCCCGCGAGGACTACCTGCAGGCCGGGCAGACGCCGGTCTTCTTCGGCAGCGCCATCAACAACTTCGGGGTACGCGAGCTGCTGGATGCCTTTGTCGAACTCTCCCCCGCCCCCGGTCCCCGCGCCACCACCACCCGTCTGGTCCATCCCGAGGAAGAGGCATTCTCCGGCTTCACCTTCAAGATCCAGGCCAATATGAACCCGGCGCACCGGGACCGGATCGCCTTTTTCCGGATCTGCTCCGGCCGCTTCACCCGCGGCATGAAGGTCCGGCATCTCCGGCTGGGCAAGGAGATTTCGCTGGCCAATGCCACCGTGTTCATGGCCCGCAACCGCGCCAATGTGGAGGAGGCCTTTGCCGGTGATATCATCGGCATCCACAACCATGGCACCATCCGCATCGGCGATACCTTCACGGCCGGGGAGCCCCTCCAGTTCACCGGTATTCCCAGCTTTGCGCCTGAACATTTCCGCCGGGTGGTGCTCAACGATCCGCTCAGGACCAAGCAGCTGCACAAGGGACTGGTGCAGATGGCGGAGGAGGGGGCGGTGCAGCTCTTCCGGCCGCTCATGGGCAGTGAATATATCCTCGGCGCCGTGGGAGTGCTGCAGTTCGATGTCACCATGGCGCGGCTGCGGGCGGAATACGGAGTCGATGCCGTCTACCGCGATGTCAACTACGCCACTGCCCGCTGGATCACCAGCGACGACCCGGCCCTGCTCAAGGAGTTCCGGCACAAAAACCAGGCCAGCCTGGCTGTGGATGGCGAGGGACACCTGGCGGTACTGGCCGACAGCGAGTGGCGGCTCTCCAGGATCATGGAGCTGTCACCGGGTATCGAGTTTCACAAGACGCGGGAATTCACCGGCCGGCAGCGGTAGGTCCCTGGCGGGAACGTAAAAGTTCAGCAGCATGCCATCCGGAGTCTGCGCTTGCCTGTGCAGGCGTGCCTGGCCGCAGGTAAGCGACCGCAGGGAGATTCCGATAGCCTGCCTATGCGGGCAGACACGACCGTGCAAAAAGGTAGGCGAAGACTCCGTGCGGCTCCTGTGAGCGCTTACGCTCAGTTCGGAGGTCTCTCGTTGCGGAAGCCGGCGCTCTGCACCCGGTTGCGGCCGTTGTTCTTGGCCTCGTAGAGGGCCTCGTCGGCAGTGGCGATCAGGTCCTCCGGCCGGGAACCCCGCTCAGGCACCGTGGTGGCGACACCGACACTGATGGTGACGTGGTCGGTGATCTTCGAGTTCTCGTGGGGGATCTTCAGGGCCTCCACATTGGCCCGCATGGCCTCGGCAACGGCCAGGGCGCCCCTGACCCCGGTCTCCGGCAGAATGGCGGCAAATTCCTCGCCGCCGTAACGGGCCACCATGTCGGTTTCCCGCTGCACGGATCTTTCCAGGGTCCGGGCCACCTGCTGCAGGCATTCATCACCGCCCTGGTGGCCATAGGTGTCATTGAAGAGCTTGAAGAAGTCGATGTCCAGCATGATGATGGAGATGGAGGCGCCGTGTCGGATGGCCCGCTGCCATTCCTTGTGCAGCAACTGGTCGAAACGGCGGCGGTTGGGTACGCCGGTGAGGCCGTCCAGGGAGGAGAGCCGCTCCAGGACCTTGTTGGCCTCGGCCAGTTTACGCTGACTCTGCCGCAGGGCCTCAAACGCCTCGTCCCGCTGCTTCTGGCCGATATAGGCGCGCGAGTGGTAGCGGATGCGGGCGATGAGCTCGATCTTGTCCGGGAGTTTGACCAGGTAGTCATTGGCACCCAGCTCAAAGGCCCTGCTCTTGATCTCGGGTTCTTCCTTGGTGGAGAGGACGATGATGGGAACCTGGGAGGTGGCCGGATTGGCGCGGAAGAATTTGACCATGGTCAGGCCGTCCAGCTCCGGCATGACCAGATCCTGGAGAATGACGGTCGGCTCCAGCCTGGTGGCCATGTCGATGGCCTCGGTGGGATTCTGGCAGTAATGGAAATCGAGCTCCTCGCTGGCCAGGGCCCTTCGCACCGCCTCGGCGATCATCTGCTGATCATCCACCAGGAGGACAGTGATCTTGTAGTCCTGGATCTCGTAGAGACTGTTGTCGTTCTGCAGCTCGTCACTCATGGTTGCATAATCCCCTCTGCGGGTTCAGTAACTCGTTGATTCTCGACCCGATGGCATCCAGCGGCAGCACCTCGCAGACCGCACCCACCTCCACCGCTGCCTTGGGCATGCCGTAGACGACACAACTCTCCCGGTCCTGGGCGATGGAGTAGTGATTGTTCCTGCGCAGGGCCAGCAGGCCTTCAGCCCCGTCTCTGCCCATGCCGGTGAGGATGATGCCGATACAGTTGCCGTGCCAGTACCTGGCCACACTTTTGAAGAAGACATCCACCGACGGATGGTAGAAGTTGTCCCTGGGGTCGGCCGAATAGGAGAGGTTGTTGCTGGGAGTCATGACCACATGGTTGCCGGTTGCCGGGATCAGCACGGTTCCCTGGCGTGGCCGTTCCCCGTTCTCCAGGACCCTGACCCGTATCCGGACCTGGTTGTCCAGCCATTCGGCCAGACCGCCGGCGAACTGTTCATCCATGTGCTGAATCACCACCACCGAGGCCCGCAGATCGGCGGGCAGGTGGCGCAGGATCCTGAGCAGAGCCTGGGGACCGCCGGTGGAACTGCCGATCGCCACCAGGCAGTGTTTCTCCACCTCCCGGCGCTGGGCCGGCGAGGCGGTGGCGGCCGGTTTCGCCGCAGGTCCGGCGGATTTGCCGGAGATCCTGGCGATCCGGTCGATCTTCTGCAGCAGGGCCATGGCGCCGTTGTTCCTGCCGCCCATCACCGGCGTGGCGACCACGTCCAGTGCCCCGGCTCCCATGGCCTCGAAGACCTTGCCCGAGTTACCCGAGACACTGGCCGTGACCACCAGGATGTTGCAGGGACTGGTCCGCATGATCCGGCGGGTGGCCTCGACGCCGTCCATCACCGGCATGATCAGGTCCATGAGGATCAGGTCAGGCGGGTTCTCCGCCGCCCGGGCAACGGCAACAGCGCCGTTCTCGGCCGTCCAGACGACCTGGTGCCTGTCCGAGGCGAGCAGGGCCCTGCGCAGGGCCTCCACGGCCATGGGCATGTCGTTGACTATTCCTATCTTCACTGCTGCTCCGTTCTGTTCTTCCGGCTCGCTGGCACCAGTGACAGTTCACCGCCATCGGCACCTTCGTTGGAATTGCCGGTAGGTTGTCCCGGATCATTCGGGTTCCGGCCCGCCTATGAGTTCCTCCACGGCCCTGACCAGGGTCTCGTCCTGAAAGCTGCCCTTGGTCAGGTAGTAGTCGGCCCCGGCCTCCAGTCCCCTGTTGCGGTCCTCCTGCCGGTCCTTGTAAGAGACGATGATGATCGGCAGCATCTGGAACTCCTTGTTGCCGCGGATGGTGGTCACCAGCTCGATACCGTCCATGCGCGGCATGTCGACGTCGGTGATGAGCAGGTCGAACCGTTCCTTGCGCAGGGTGTTCCAGCCGTCCTGACCGTCCACCGCCACCCGCACATCGTAGCCTCGGGCCGAGAGCATCTTCCGTTCCACCTCCCGGACGGTGATGGAATCGTCGACCACCAGGATCCGCTTGAGCTGGCGGCCGGTGACCTGGTCCTCCTGGTCGATGCGCTGCAGCCGGTTGCCGGAGATGAGATGATCGATGGAACGGACCATGTCCTCCACGTCGATGATCAGCACCGGGGTGCCGTCCTCCAGGATGGCGGCGGCATTGATGTCCTGGATATTCTGCAGCCGCCGGTCCAGGGAGTGGACCACCAGGTCACGGATGCCGATGAAGGAATCCACGATCAGGCCATAGCGGTTGTGGCGGTCGCTGAGGACCAGGACCGGCATGGTCCCGTTGTCCTGCTCTGTCTCGGCGGAATCCCCCTTTTCCAGGACCTGCCGGGCAGAGATCAGGCCGATCCGTTCCTGGTTGAAGGTCACATACTGGCGGCCCTCCACCTCCTTGACATCCCCGGGCCGCAGCTTGAGGACATGGTCGATGGCCACCAGGGGAAAGGCATAGTCCTCGCCACTGATCTCCACCAGGAGCGAGCGGGTCACCGACAGGGTGAGGGGAAGCTGCATCTCGAAGGTGGTGCCCCGGCCGGCCCGGGTACTGGTACGGATGATGCCGCGCACCTCATGGACCGCGCTGTGGACCACGTCCAGGCCGACCCCGCGGCCGGAGATCTTGCTGACCTCCTTGCGGGTGCTGAAGTTGGGCAGGAAGAGAAATTCCAGCAGCTCGTTCTCGTTGAGCTCCAGGGCCATCTCCTCGGCGATCATCTTCCTGGCGATGATGGTCTGGCGCAGTCGTTCCAGGTCGATACCGCGTCCGTCGTCGCTGACCACGATGCTGAGCATGCCGGCACTGTGCCTGGCCTCCAGCCGAAGACGGGCCTTTTCCGGCTTGCCGGCCTGAAGACGTTCGTCGGGCGGTTCGATGCCATGGTCCAGGGCGTTGCGGATGAGGTGGTTGAGGGGGGATTCGATCTTGTCCAGGATGTCCCGGTCGACCAGGGTGTCGGCGCCGATGATCTCGAATTCCACCTTCTTGCCCAGTTCCCGGGCAAGATCCCGGACCATGCGGGGGAAACCGCGGGTCCAGTCGGAAAAGGGCCGCATCCGGTTGGCAATGACCTCCTGGTGGAGATGGTGGGAGATCTCGGTGGAGCGGCGGGCATGGTCCTCTATCTCCACCAGGCACTCGTTGACCATCTTCCGGCAGTCATCCATGCCGCGCAGCAGGTTTCTGACATTGTTCTCATCGGGAATCGCGGCGTGGCTGTCGAAGTAGAGGGTATCCAGGTGGTTGCTGAGGAGGCGGTAGATCTTGTCCTGCCGGTGCTTGAGCTGCAGCATCTTGAGGGCAAAGGTGGGCAGCCAGCGGGCTTCCACCTGGACTTCGCCGGCCAGGCCCATGAGGCGGTTCAGGCCTTCGGCCGAGATGCGCAGCGACTGGTCAGGCGCCCTGGTCTCCGGGACCACGGCCGCCTTTGCGGGCCTGGCCGCCGGGGAGACGGCAGAGGGCGTTGTCTGTCCGGCAGCCCCGCCGTCGTCCGCGACCTGTCCGTTTTTTGTCGTGGCCGCCTCCCGGTAGGCATGGGCCAGTTCGTTCATGGTCTGCAGCCTGTCGTGCAGCCACTGCTCCTGGCCGGCATCGGTCTGGCCGGCCAGTTCCGCCAGCAGGTCAACGCCCGCCAGGAGCCGGTCGACGAGATCGCCCTCCAGGGAGACCCTTCCCTCCTGGCCGGCCACGAACAGATCCTCCATGGCATGCGCCATGTTGACCACCGGCTCGAGGTCCACGATGCGGGCCGCGCCTTTGATGGAGTGGGCCGCCCGCATCAGGGCCACCTTGGCCTCGTCATTGTCCCTGTTCTGTTCCAGGAGGAGCAGGTTGTCGGCCAGGGCCTGGCTGTGGCTCTCCACCTCCTGCCGGAACAGGTCCATCATGGACAGGGCGCTGAGATCGCGTTCCCCTGGCTCCGCCTCTGCCTCCCTGATCCGGTCCGGTCCCGGGTCCGGGCCGGCGGCCTCCTGTTCCGCTGCCGGTTCATCCCCGGGCGGCGGTTTCTTCTCCGCTTTGTCGTGGCTGTTTTCGGCCAGTTGCCGGTAGCTTTCCTCGAGCTGTTCCACCTTGTAGCGTCGGCGCTTGAGCCAGTCCGGCAGTTCCTCGCCGGTCAGCGAGGCGGTCTCGCCCAGAAGGTCGACACCGGCGAACAGCAGGTCGATGGTGTCGGCGTCCAGCCGCAGGCGACCCTCCTGGGCAGCGACAAAGATGTCCTCCATGGCATGCGTCAGGCCGACAAGGGCGGTGAGATCGACGATGCGGGCCGCGCCCTTGAGAGAGTGGGCGGCCCGCATCAGCGAGGCCAGGGTGCCGGCATCGTCGGGATTGTTTTCGAGAACCAGCAGCTCGTCGGCAAGGGTTGCGCAGTGGTTCTCCGCCTCCATGCGGAAGAGGTCCAGCATGGACATGGCGCTCAGGTCCTGGCTGCTGCTCATAGGTATCTCATCAGGGTGTCAAAGAGAATCTTGTCGTTGAGGAAGCCGACCTCAAAGTCATCGACACAGAGGATGCCCTTGCTGAACGCCGCCTTGGAACCGGAGACGGTGATGGGCAACTGCTGGAGCATGCCCTCGGCATAGCGGTAGGTCCCATACACCTCGCTGACCGGAAAGACGATTCTCTGGCCGTCGCGGGCCGCGACCACCAGCCGCTCGGGCGACAGGTAGCGGTTCCAGGTCTTGGGCTTTTCGAAGCGGTCTATGCCGAGGACCGCGCCGATGGAGAAACAGATCTCCAGTTTGCCGCGGATATTGACCAGGCCCCTGAGCACCTTGTTGCTCTTGTGGGGCAGGCTGTGGATCTTGCCCATGTCCACCACCTCCTGGATCAGACCGGCGGGCAGGCCCAGCCATTCACCGCCGGCCCGGAAGACAAAGGCGGAGCGGATGGTGCAGACCTTTTTTTCCGGCGGCCGGGCAAAGGCGGTGGTCCATTCCTGCCGGTCTGCTTCGTCGATGGGCCGCTCCAGCAGGCGGCGGCCGGTATGGGAGTAGACCGGGCAGTTGCGGCAATGCCCCAGTTCGGCCAGCCTGGAACAGCGCTCCCTGCTCTCGCCCCAGATGCCGATCCGGTTCCAGCAGTCTGTGATCTCCTCCTGCACCTGCAGGCTGTTCTCGTCTGACACGTTACGCTATCCTCGCTCCAGGATTCTGCGGGCCCGTCTCCGGTAGTTGCGGGCCCGGTCATGTTCTCCGGCCTGCTCGGCCAGCAGGGCCAGCATGACCAGACTCTCCTGGTGCCGCGGGTCCAGGTACAGGGCCTTGCGCAGCAGCCGGACCGCCTCCTCCGCCTGGCCCTGGCTGTCACGGATCAGGCCGAGCAGGTAATACCAGCGGGCGGACGGGCCGTCCTTTTTCAGGTGGTGTTCGCAGCTTGCAGCGGCCTCGGCCAGCCTGCCGGTATCGGCCAGATGCAGGACCCGGTCAAAGGGGTCCTCTTCCTGACCGGTCTCTGGCGGTGACGACCCGGGCCAGGGGGATGGCCAGTGTTGCCGCGATGTCTGTCCGGGTTGCCGGGCAACAGCGGGCAAGGTTCTGCTCGCCGCCTGCAGCGGTGCGGCTGCCCCGGTTCCGCGGTCCTGTCCCGGACCGGGCCGGCAAAAGGCAAAGGATCCTGCCCTGGCGGAACGGATAAAGGGGCTGCCCAGGAAAAGGTTGGCCTCGGCATGGCCGGTGAAGAGGGTGCCGCCGGGGACAAGCAGGTGGTAGAGATTGACAAGGACCTTCTGCTGCGCCTCCCGGCTGAGATAGATGAGGATGTTGCGGCAGAAGATGACATCGAAGAGGCCCAGGGTGCCGATGAAGTCTGCATCAACAATATTGCCGCGCTGGAAGCGGACCCTGGAACGGACGATATCGCGGAGAATATACTCCCCGGCTTCATTGGTCCTGAAAAAGACCTCCCGGAAGGCCAGGTCACGGGATCGGAAGGCATTGTCCCGGTAGATCGCCTGCCGGGCGATCTCCAGGGCCTGTTCACTGATGTCGATGCCCTGGACCTCGAAGTGATCGGGCAGGATTCCGGCCAGCAGCAGGGCCATGACCACGGAGTAGGGCTCCTCGCCTGTGGAACATGGCAGGCTCAGAACGCGGAAGGGCAGGCGCTGCCTTTTGGCGGCTGTCCGCGCCAGGTCGACGAGGAGGTCAAAGGGCTCCTGGTGGCGGAAGAACCATGTCTCCGGGATCACCACCTCCTCGGTCAGCCGGTCCATCTCGTCGTCAGATCCGGCCAGGAGGAGGGCATAGGCGTTCGTGTCGTCGAGACCCTGTGCCTCCATCCTGCGGGCAATGGCCCGCTCGAAGGTGGAACTGGAGAGTGACTCGACATTGAGGCCGATGCGCTGTTCCAGCAGGTCGATGATGTGTTGTCTGGCAGGATCCATTGACATAAGCCTGTGCGTGATCTCGGGGCACCGCCGGTTTCCCTGTCACTGGTCCAGCAGTTCCTCCATGGTCCCGCGGGGGAGCATCCGCCGGATGTCGAACCACTGGACCATCTCTTCGCTTCCCGGCTGGTTGATGTACTCGTTCAGGGCCTCGTCGATGAGCACGCCCGAACCCCGGTAGCCGGAACTGCTGGACTTGACCACGTCGGTGACCCGCTCGGCGACCAGGCCCACCAGCCTGTCCTCATCCTCGGTCAGCGGATAGTGGACCAGGATGATACGGGTGGAATAGACCTGCCGGCAGGGGACGTCCTCGGTCAGGGCACAGAGATCGATCACCGGTACGGCCTGGCTGTGGTAGTTGATGATCCCTGCCACATGCGGTGGGGATGCCGGAATTTTCTTCAGCCGGATCAGAGGGATGATCTCCACCACCTCGCGACAGTCCAGGGCAAACCTGCCATTGCCTGTTTCAAAGAGCAGGAGCAGCATGGCCTACCTCCCGCACCGCTCAGGCGAGCTTGAAACGGGAAATGGCCTCCTGCAGGCCCATGGCCGCCTGCTGGAGCTGCTCGATGGTCATGCTCATCTGACTGATGGACTCGGCAGACTGCTGGGCCGCCTCGTTGAGCTGGCTGGTGGCATCACTGATCTGCCTGGCCCCGAGCGACTGGGCCTCGATTCCCTCGCTGATGGTGGCCACCTGCGGCCGGAGTACCTGGACATGCTCGATGACCCCCTCGATCCGTTCGCTGCCCTCACGGATATCGGTGACACTCACCCGCACGTCCTCGGCAAATTTGTCAATGGCCATCACCGCCGAGGAGACCGCTGACT
>JALSNC010000093.1 GCA_026987195.1 Desulfobulbaceae bacterium
AAGGGTGAATGATAGGTGATGCTCAGAAGACGGCTGGTGAGCAGGGCCCTGGAGACATGGCGAAATGCCGCCCCTCTGCAGGGTGCATGTCCGTGCCAGATGGCTGAAAAACATTTGCGGATACGGCGCTCACTGATACCGATCTCGCTGTGTTCCTGAAACAGGCGCCGACCGAATCGCTGAATCGCTCTGCTGATGTAGCCCGAATCGCTTGCCTCCAGGAGGTTGCCGGCAAGGAGCACGGCCAGGGTCTCTCGCTGGCCCAGGGGCAACTCGGGCAGCGAGAACTCGCTTTCGTAGGCGTAGCCACGGCGGGCGGGATCATAAACCAGGGGCGCCTCCAGCGAGTACCGCATGAAATCGATGTTTCTCCTGGCCTGACGGTTGGAGATCTCGAATTCCTCCGCCAGGGACGTAGCGTTGGGATAACGATTTTTCCTGATCTCTGCATCGAACCAGAGGTAGCGTTCAAAAACCAGGTGCTGATTGCCCATACCGCCTCTCCCTTCTCTTGCCGGCTTACTCCTTGCCCAGGCAACATTTTTTGTATTTGCGACCGCTGCCGCAGGGACAGGGATCGTTGCGGCCGACCTTACCACCCTTCTGTTCACTGGTTATGCCGAACTTCCTCTGCCGGCAGGCAGCATAGATCTGATGCAGGCGGCGGTGGCGTTTCCGAAGTGTAGCCATCAGTTCGGGATATTGTTGCAGCAGTTCCCGTCGGATCCTTTCCAGGTCTACACCCGGGTCCCGGTCCCGGGAATCGACAGTCTTTATCCTTTTTCGCCGATAGTCACCCTCCAGGATACCCACCAGTATGGCCTTGAGCTTCTTGGTGTCGACACGGTTGACCGAAAAGATCACCCTGGCACAGCGGCACCCCCGTTTCAGACAGTAGGAATCGCTGATGGAAAAGGTCTTGCCATCAATCTTCAGGAAAAAACGATTCGCATGGGGCAGAATATCATTGTAGTAGGTCATCAGGCTCTGGTTTTCGATACCGTCAAAGTCAAACTCTGCCTCGATCTCTCCCGGCTCAGCACCCTCGGACTGTGCCGCTTTCAGTGCCGTATAGATGGTCAGGAGAAGAAGAAAATCCTCTTCTCCAAGCCCGGCCATGAATGCCCGGATGCATTCTTTTTCCCTCTTCTGCCGCTTCAGCCAGCCCTTCTTTTCAAGCCTTCTTTCCTTCAGATCGAGCCGGAAGGCAACCCGAAGCGAGTCCGCATCATCGCTGCCATCAGCGCCAGCCGGGGTCAGGATGATGTCGACCGTGGTACAGGTGCAGACCGGATTGTCACAGGTTAACAGAGTCACGTCGTAACGGGTCCTGACGCCGTTCTCCTCCAGCACCACCTGGTAGCCGTTGCCATTGAACTCCAGTAACACTTTTCACCTCACAATCATTTGACTTCCTCTCGATACAGGTTGTGCCCTACACCGGAAAAGGAGGAAACTACACCTGCGCCGAAAATGGCTCGGAGTCTCGTCGCTACGCCCACTCACCTGCTTTCTTGCATCTGCACCTGTCTCGGCGTTCTCGGTGTACGAACAGTGTTGCGGCAAAGACCCCGGGATTCAGGTATGAAAAAAACCATGAAAAAACGCTGTCTGCAAGGAACACCGTGACATTGGCCGCAAAATGGGAAATAATTGCGGCAGGAAGGTCAACGGCAGGTCATCCGCTTGCAACCGGCAGCAACTGCAGAGAGCCGCCCCTGCCGACCTTGCACAACGATCACCAGAAATTCAGAACGGTTGCCGGTGGCGCAGCCTGCTGCCACGTCACCGGTCCGCCGATAGCAGGAACAGGCACATCGAACCATGGATATACTGCATTCCCTTGTCAGTTGGATCGTCCAAACAGTAGGTCAGTGGGGATATCCCGGCGTCATTGTCATGATGTTTCTCGAATCCTCGTTCTTTCCCTTTCCCAGCGAGGTGGTGATTCCGCCGGCCGGCTACCTGGCCGCCCGGGGTGAAATGTCCCTCGTTCTCGTCATCCTGGCCGGCATCGGCGGCAGTCTGCTGGGCGCGCTCTTCAACTACTGGCTGGCCAGTATCTGGGGCCGGCCGTTCTTTGAAAAATATGGCCGCTACCTGCTGGTCAGCAGAAAAAGCCTGGACAAGGCAGACTGTTTTTTTGCCGAGCACGGGCATATCTCCACCTTCATCGGCAGGCTGCTGCCGGGTATCCGGCAGTATATCAGCCTGCCGGCAGGCATCGCCCGCATGAACCTGCCCCTGTTCGCCTTCTTCACGGGACTGGGCGCGGGGATCTGGGTCATTATCCTGGCGCTGGTCGGCTATTTCATCGGCAACAACCAGGAACTGGTCAACCGCTACCTGCACCAGACCGTGCTCGGCCTCTTTCTCTTTGCCGTGGCCCTGGTCGTGGTGTATGTCCTGGTGAAAAGGAGACGATGTGAGAGACCCCTCTGAGACGCGATCCGCGGGAGTGGCCCTGGGTGGCGGCGCCGCCCGCGGCTGGGCCCACATCGGGGTTCTCCGCGCCCTGGCAGAGAACAATATCCGCATCACCCATGTCGCCGGCACCAGTATCGGCGCCTTTGTCGGGGCCTTCTTTGCGACGAACTCACTGGACACCCTCATGGCCGGCGTCCTGCGGCTCACCAGGAAACAGGTGCTTGCCTATGTGGCGTCTCTTCCCTCCCGGACCGGTCTGCTCAAGGGACAGCATATCACCGCCTTTCTCGAGGAGCACCTGGGCTCCCTCACCATCGAGCAGTGCACCGTGCCCCTGGCCACAGTGGCAACCGATATCCGTACCGGCCAGGAGGTCACCCTGGCCCGCGGCAACATTGTCGAGGCCGTCCGCGCCAGTATCGCCGTGCCCGGCATCTTCACCCCGCTCCGTCGTGAAGCCGCCCTGCTGGTCGATGGCGGCCTGGTCAATCCGGTCCCCGTCAGCACGGTCCGCACCATGGGGGCCGGCCAGGTCATTGCCGTTGACCTGAATCCGGTTGTGCGGCAAAACGGCTTGCCCCTGCTGGCGACCGAACAGCCCAACATGCTGGAGATCATCGGCGCGTCGGCCCAGATCATCCAGGCCAGCCTGACCCGGACCAGACTGGCGACCGACCCGCCGGACCTGCTGATCTGTCCCGATCTCGCCCACATCAGCTACCAGGATTTCAACAGGGGAGAGGAGATCATCGAACTGGGTTACCAGGCTGCCATGGCTGCCCTTTCGTAACTGTCAGCAAGACAGCAGTTCCTGATCACGGGCATGGAATCCGGCACTTTTTCAAAAAAAACCGGTATGACTCTATCTGCTCTGCCCGGCGTGCCGGGCAGAGCCCCCTTACCCCATGTTCAAAATGAAGAAGAGACAACGCAACATCCTCGGCACAACCGCGACACTGGCCGAGAAATACGGGAATGCGATATTTTCCGCAGCCATCCTGTTTTTGCTTGGCGCGGGATTCGTGTATGCATTCGCCAGGGGGTACAACCTCCACTTTCCCGACGAACGGCAGTACTTCGCCATTGCCGGGAACCTGGCATCAGGCAAGGGTTTTTCCCTGGACGGCACGTCCCCCACCGCTCTTTTTCCGCCGCTCTATCCTCTGCTCATTGCCGCGCTCCTGAAACTTGGCGCGTCCATTCCCGTGGTCCGTTGCGTGAACTACCTCATCCTGTGCGGCTCGCTGCTGACCATACGCTCCATACTCAGGCACGAGGGAGCAGAAGATGCCAGGGGAATATCCGCCTTTCTCTTCATCGCCTATGGAGTACTTTTCTATACTGCGGGAACGCTATATCCCCAGACCCTCTTCACTTTGGTCCTCCTGCTCCTTGTGCGGTGCGCGCTGGAAAAAAACGCAGGCACGCCAGCCATGCTCCTGTTCGGTATTCTCTGCGCGGTCCTGATGCTGGTCCATTCCACCGGCGTCTTCATTCCCCCCGTGGCAGGCCTCTGGATGATCCTTGTCTCGCCGGACCGGAAAAAGACCTTCATGAAGGTGGCGGCAAGCGCCCTGGTGGCCGTTGCCTGCCTGTCCATATGGACCACACGAAACTACCTGGTATTCCACCGTTTCATACCACTCACCACCCACGGCGGCGATACCCTCTACATAGGGAACAATCCGCATACCTCTCTCGACGCCTGGTATGACTACGTCAATGATGCATTCTATCAGGAAGCCAGTCAACTGCCTGAAACCGAACAGAACCGCTATTACCTGAAAAAAACCATCCGGTTCTGGACCACGCACCCTGCTGATGCTGCCATACTGTATCTCAGGAAACTCCTGGAATATTTCAACTACTACAACAACCTCTTTGTCGGCAGGGAGTTTGATTCACTCAAAAAGGTCATCATGTTCATCACCTATTACCCTCTTCTGCTCTGCCTGGTCATCCGTCTGCTCATGGCGGGCCGGGTACCCCTGACCGACGGGGAAAAGCTCCTCGTGGCAGTGTACATTGCCAGCGCCTTTTTCCACGCCCTGTTCATCCCCAGGATACGGTTCAGATTGCCCTATGACGCGCTGCTGATCGCCCACATCGGCATCATGTACCATATCTTCACCTGCCGAATGAGAGGCCCGGGGGAGGCCTCCGCCATTTCTGCCGGGACGTAAACACACCACCCTCGCGCAGATGGTCTGCTGCCTGGTCCGGAGAAAGATCCCGACCATTCAGCACGGTACAATGGCGAATTGAACCACAACCGGAGAGGAAGGAGATGGGAAACCAGTTCCTGTTGCCGCCCGAAGGAATTCTTGCGGCCAACGGCCCCGATGATCCGTTGCCATACTATTATAAACCGCTGGTGGGCAGGATATACCGGGCCCGGATAGAGCAGGGACTTGCCATGTTGACGCCCCCCTACGCCTCCATACTGGAAGTCGGGTACGGAAGTGGTGTCCTGCTCCCTTCCCTGGCCGGAATGGGTAATTTTGTTGCCGGGGTGGACCTGCAGTCAGACCCCGGCAAAACTGCCGGTATCCTGCAACGGCTCGGTGTGGATTGTGTTCTGAAACAGGGTGATCTCAGGGACGATCTGTTCCCGGGCCGGACTTTTGACCTCATTGTCGCCATCTCGGTTCTCGAGCATATTCGGGAACCCGGCCCGGTGTTCAGCCGCTTCCATGACCTGCTCACCCCCGAAGGACAGCTCCTGGTCGGCATGCCCAGGGTCGACAGGTTCATGGAAAAGGCCTTTGCCTTGATAGGATTCGAGGGCATCGAAAAGCATCATGTCACCGACCACAGGACGTGTATACAGGCGGCCGGGACCTGGTTTGACATGGAAAAAAAGGCCCACCTGCCCTCCTGGTTTCCGGAAATGGCAGGTATCTACTTCACCATGCTGTTCCGGAAACGCCGGAGGGGCGGGAAGGAATCCGGCTCAGGAGGGAATCGGCAGGAAGATGGAACGTAGGCCGTGGACCATGCCGGAGATGCAACGCTTGCTGGCAGGAAAGGCATCAAAGGTATAACGAACTGTTTTCCAGGCGATCTTCGGCAGCGGCTCATACCCGCGGTAGACCTTGTAATAGAACAGGATGAACTCCTTCTTGATCTGCCAGGCGGGAAAATCCGGCAGCTTCAGGACCGTACCGGTCCGCTCGAACAGGGTTGTCCGTGCCTTGTCGCTGAGCAGGTCCTGTTCCCTGCACAGGGCATAGAGCCGGGTGCCGGGATAGGGAAAGAATATACTGACAGACACCCCGAACGTGGGCTGACAGGCCCGCGTCACATCGATGGTCTCCTGGAAATCGGCCGGGGTTTCACCGGGGAGCCCGATGAGAACATTGATGGTATATCTGATATCATATTCCCGGCACAGGGCACAGAAATCGATCAGGTCCCTGTTATAGTATCTCGGCCGGCGCAGGACCTCCCTGCGTATCCTCTCCGATCCCGATTCCAGCCCCATGCGAAAAAAAGTGAGATTGGCCCGCTTGAAGGCCTCCAGCAACTTCCTGTTGTCCTGGATCTGGGTAGTCAAGGCCAGATTGGTGCCGAATTCCAGGGGGCGCTCCAGGCCCTGGTTGAACTCGGCCAGCTTGTCCAGCAGGGCATAGGTGTATTTCAGGTTGGCGCCCAGGGTCTCTGTCTCCAGAAACACGATCTCCACGTTGTCGTCCCGGTCCATGAGCTGCCTGATCTCGCCGATGATATTGTCCGGTGAGCGAAAGCGCACATAGCGGCCGGTGGCCACCCGCGCCAGGGCATGGTTTGAACAGTAGGTACACCGGTTGGGGCAGCCGCGTCCGGCCAGAATGGTATAGACCTTTCCCTTTTTGTGGGAAATGAACGGCTCCCACATCTCGCGATCGATGAACGGCAGCAGATCCAGATCCTCACGAAAGGGCTGGACAGGATTTTTTTCTATCTCTCCCGTTCGAGGATCCCTGATCCACAGGTTGGCAATACCACCGGGATTCTGCCCGGCCTCCAGTTGCCGCGCAAGTTCAACCACCGCATCTTCACCCTCACCCCTGCACACCGCGTCAACAAACGGATAGGCGATGACCTCTTCCGGATTGAGGGAAGGATGGGCGCCGCCCATGACAACATAGGCTGAAGGCGCAAGCTTCCTGATCGTCTCGCCCACCTTCCTGATGAGAGCGATCTGGGTGGAGACAGCGGTGAGGCAGAAAAGCTCCGGCCTGACCTCCTCGATCAGGGCGCCGAATCTCTTTTCCAGCGGGGTCTGCGGGTTCACCACCACCAGATGGACTTCGTGTCCTGCCTTTTTCAGCATCGTGGCGATGAACGAGATGCCAAACGGGATGTCACCGGGGCAGTACAGCTCTTTTTTCAGGGAAAAGGTTGAAAGCGAATAGACGCAAACGATCTTCATGGGAGAGGCTCGGCTGATGGTTGTCGATACTGGGCAGGGATGTCAGATGAACTTGATCTTGCCGAGGGCGAAAAAGACCATCTTCAGCAGGAGCAGGCCGTGCCGGAACCGGCTGATCTGGGTGGTGCCGTAGGAGCGTTCCCGGTAGCGGATGGGGATCTCGACGATCTTGAGGTTGAGCCTGACCGCGCCGAAGAGCAGATCGAAATCTCCGAAGGGGTCGAAGTCGCCGAAATAGGACCTGCCGGCGATGATCCTGTCGTAATCCTTTCTCCAGAGGACCTTGGTGCCGCAAAGGGTGTCACGAATCCGCTGCTCGAAGAGATAGGTGAAGGCACGGCTGAAAAACTTGTTGCCCAGGATGTTGAGAAACCGCATGGCCTGCTTTTCCATCCGGTAGACCAGCCTGGTGCCGTTGATGAACTCGCCCTTGCCGCTGGCGATGGCATCGAAGAACTTGGGCAGGTCCTCCGGCGGCACGGTGAGATCCGCATCGAGGATCATCAGCACATCGTGCTTGGCGGCCGCAAAGCCTTTGCGCACCGCGTCTCCCTTGCCCTTGCCGTCCTGGACCAGCACGGTGATGTCGCGATCGGGATAGGCCTCCTGCACCCGGTAGCATTCCGCCAGGGTGGAGTCGCTGGAATGCCCCTCGACAAAGATGATCTCGGTGGCCCTGCCCATGTCCGGGGTCCGGCGGATGGCATTTTCGATATTGCCCTCCTCGTTGCGACAGGGAATGACGATGGAACAGCTCACCTCGCCCGGTTCCTTGCGGGTGGCCATGGGCTTGGCCACCAGGACCTCGTTGAGCGACAGTTTCCAGAACAGCGGCATGTTGGCCAGAAACCTGTTGCAGAAGGTGGAAAGGAGCGGGATGTAGATCGGCAGCAGGACCTTGTAGCACTTGCGGACAACCTCGAAATCGTTGAGATAGAGAAGGTTGTCGATGACATCCAGCGGCAGCCAGTGCTGGAGGGACTGTCGCATCCTCAGGCCGGTGAGTTCGGCGAGCTTGAGGATCGGCGCCCAGAGATAGTTGTAGTAGACGACCACCACCCGGGTCTCGGGCCGGCAGACCTTGGCAAGCCGGGAAAAGGCGAGCTGGATATCGTCCACGTGCCCTATGGTGTCAACCACCAGGACATAATCGAATTTCTCGCTGATCTGCAGGTTCTCCATGTCGTCGACCCGGAAGTCGAGCTCGGGAAAATTACGCCGGGCCTGTTCCACCATGGCCGGGCTGATATCCACCCCCACCCCCCTGCCGGGCTCCAAGGCCGCCAGCAGCTCTCCGGTTCCGCAACCGATCTCCAGGACCGAGGCGCCCGCCGGTATGAGGAAACGCAGGTAGCGCTCGATTTCCCTGTGATAGTAGGCGGCCCGGCGCCGCCATTTCCCCCGCACCGGGGCAAGAGAGTCAAGATGACGTATTCTTTCGGATTTGTTCAATGCAACTCCTCAATTT
>JALSNC010000094.1 GCA_026987195.1 Desulfobulbaceae bacterium
CCTCAATTTCAGAAAGCCGGAGGCCGGAAGGCCCGAGGCCACTATTTTTTCCGGGACCGGCCTGCCGTCAGGCAGCAGTTGCGCCGAGGTTCCCGGAAGATCTATTTCTGCAGAAACAGGGCGCCAAAGGTGTAATCGTTGGTGCCCTTGGTCCGGAACAGTTCCCCTGGATGATGATGTCCCTTGAGGATGGTCCTCAATTTATACATATAACAAGGGGGGAAAGAATAAAAGGGATCGAGCAGATAATTCCTGCCCGTATCGACAAAAACCGGGTTCCCCCGGATCTTCATGCCGCTGGTGGTGACAAACTGCTCCTGCACGTCGTCGGGACTGTCGATCCTCGAGAAGCGGGAAGGATTACGATAATCAAAGGTAATACTGAACCTGCCGGAATCATTGAGCAGAAGACCGATATTCCTGTTCACCTCCACGCGTTCCCAGAGCGGAATATGCTCGAACACGCAGATGGAGGTGATATGGTCAAACCGGGTCGAAAAGCAGAGGTTCCTGATGTCCATCCGGTGGTTCCGGAGATTCCAGCCCATTCGCCGGGCCACCAGGTTGCCGTTGTCCACCAGTTCCTGCTGCAGGTCTATGGTGGTGACATCGTATCCCCTGGCGGCAAGATAATAGGAGAAGAGGGACGAACTGCCGCCCAGGTCGAGGATCCTCTGCTGCCTGGAGAACCCCCCGTGGAGCACCACCCAGACGATCTGCCAGTAGAGAAACCAGGGAAAGAGGGCATCGTCGGCCGCATCGTCCAGGGGCCTGTAGCCGTAGCCCCGGTTGATCCGTTCGCCCCGGTCACCGGACAGGTCAAAGCAGCCGTACCAGGAGCTGATCCGCAATCCCCTGTCCTTAAGTTCACGAATCAGTCCGTTCAGCTCATCGACGATTGCCCGGGCCCCGACCGTGTCGAGATCCGCCCGGTCCATGGTCTTGTTGATGACTCCGGCCGGCACGCTCAGGAACCCTCCGGCCGCACCCGCCGAAATTCCACAGCGGCAAAGAAGCGCTCCTGGGCACAGAGGGAGGGCAAAAGCATCTGCAGGGTCTTGCGAACGTATCCCTGCGCCCGCCAGAGCAAGACCTCCCGGTCCCTCAGCTCACGCCGGTCACCCCTGATGCGGGCGGCGAGGGCGCAGGGAAAATGGATCAACGCTGCCTGGCCCATGCGGGCCACACAGGCCAGGGTCGTCCTGACCATGCCCCAGCGTTTGCGGTCGATGTGGGCAAAGGAACAGCCCCACTGCAGGCTGTAGGAGCGCATGTGGGCGACGCTGAACCGGTCGGCCGAGATCACGTGCCGGGCCACGGCCCCGGGCGCCCAGCCCATGACCACGCCCGCGGCCAGGGCCCTGAGGAGAAAGTCCCGGTCACAGCCGCCGGTGAGCATGGCCTCGTCAAAGGTACCGACACGCTCGAAGACCCGGCGATGGACCAGCCTGTTGCCGCCCGACGGCAGGGGTGGCGAGTGACGGTAACGCTCCGGCTCGCGGACATCGGGGCTCTCGCCGTACAGATCCCGGCAGACCGGTCCCAGGCTTGCAAGCACGGTCCCGGGAATGTCCAGAACCACCGGTCCCCCCACCATCTCCGCCCCCTGCTCCCGGGCCGCCGTATAGAGCGCCTGCAGCCAGCCGGGGCCAGCCAGTTGATCATCATCGAAAAAGGCCAGCCACTGACCGGCAAACTCGGCAACGGCACGGTTGAGAACATGGGTGTATCCCCTGCCCGCGGCAAGGATATAGCGGACCGGGACCGGAGCCTCCCGTGCCATGGCCGCAATCACGGCCGGGGTATCGTCGGTGGAGGCGTCGTCCAGCACCAGGACCTCGTAGGACAGGCCGGCCCCGGTCTCCTGGGCGAGCAGGCCTTCCAGAGTGTTGCGCAGCATGGCCGACCGGTTGTAGGTCGGGACCGCGACAGTGACCAGGGGCTGTTCCATGGATCAGGGACCGTGACAGTTCACCGTTATCGGCAAGTAGATTGAATTACCGGGGACCA
Source organism: Desulfobulbaceae bacterium (assembly GCA_026987195.1). GTDB lineage: Bacteria > Desulfobacterota > Desulfobulbia > Desulfobulbales > Desulfobulbaceae > DRKI01. Next base: position 2,011 of record JALSNC010000094.1, read on the forward strand.
GGCTCCTCGACCGGCAGGAAGGCCAGTTTGACGAGCACTATCATAGCGTAAAAGGTCATGAAGAATGGCCTGTTCAGCAGATGGGCCTCAAGAAAAAAATTGTAACAGAGCCAGACAAGAAGTCCGGCGCTGAAGGCGTAGGCCGGGTTTATCCGCGTCAGTTCCAGGGCCCTGCCGAAGGCAAGGACCAGGATGGCCAGCAGGGTGACGAGCCCCACCAGTCCGGTACCGGTCAGGGTGTCAAGGTAGGCGGAATGGACGGAACTCGGCACCCAGCCCACCACTTTGGAGATCCTGACGATGCTGTCCGGATTGATGAAGGTATTGTAGCCATATCCCAGGATGGGCCGTTCCAGGACATAGCGGAAACTTTCACCCCACAGGGGGAGGCGGCCGGTCAGGGTGCCCACCGACTCCTTTGCCGCCTCACCCCGGCCCAGGGTGGCCATGTCGGACAAAAACGGCAGGAAGCGGTCCTGGAGGACGAGATACAGGAGGCTTGCGCCGATGAGAGCCAGGAGAGCGACGGCGATCTTTTTCCGGCCCGTGGAGACCAGCAGCCAGTAAAACCCCGTGCCCAGAAAGGCGGAGAAGACAGCCATCCGGCTCTTTGTGATGAGAAGAAAGTAGAGGGCCATGATCAGGATACCGGCCAGCAGGAGCTGATTCATTCTGTTCCGGCCGCGGGCCAGGGCGATGGCCAGCAGGATCAGCAGGCCGCAGTTCCATCCCATGGCAACGGCATGCATGAGACCGGCGAACCGCCACTCCTCGTTCAGGGGAGCAAAGGTCCCCGCCCGTATCTCCGCAATACAGCCGAGCCACATGGTGACAAACATGATACAGATCCCGAAGACCAGCAGTTCCTGCAGGTTGAGACGATCCGCAAGGGCAAGGGCGCCCAGGGAGAGAATACCGAAGATAGCGACCCGCTTTATGGTGAAGATGGGGTTTACAGACCAGCTTATGCTGAACACGGCCCAGGCGAGAAAAAACATCATCAGCCAGGCCAAAAGCCCCGCAGGCCGGAACCGGTTCCTGTTGGTGGCCAGGCTCCAGATGGAAAAGAGGGCAAGGACCGCGAGGGCGATCTGGCGGCCGACGTTGCCCTGGGCCATGGAGGAGGCGGCGTCGGTGGCGTCGGTGATGTTGAACGACTGCAGGAACTCGACCGGCCAGAAGAAATCCAGGGGCGTGGCATAGAAAAAGATGGCAAATATAAAAAGGAACAGGCCCCAGGGCAGGCTCCGCCATTGCAATGTGTCAACCGCTCTTCTGTTCATGCCGTCTCGCTTCCATCACCGGTCCGCTGCTCCAGGCCCGAGAAAAAGAACAATAGTACAGCCGCCGTGGCAACGGTGCTGGCCAGGTTGCCCCAGGCCACACCGGCGGGACCGAACTTTTGCACCAGGAGAATACCAAAGCCGACCAGGATTATCAATGGCACGAGGTTGGCCATGAAGTAAATCCTGCTCTGTTCAACGGCCAGGATCGCCCGGGAAAGGACAAAGGCTGCAGCAGTAACCAGAAGATTGACCGCCAGGATGGAGACCACGGTCCCGTTGCCCGCATATTTGGCGCCATAGACCAGGACAACGAGGTCACCACCGAAGAAAAAGAGGAGCACCGCCAGGGGCAGGACGATGAGGAAGTAGACAGAGGTCACCCGGAGCACGAATCGCCGCAGTCCCGCGTGGCCGCCGGTGGTATATGCCTGTACGATCCTGGGACCGAGGAAGTTCTGCACCCCGAAGAGCAGGGGATTGGCAATGGCAACCACGCCATAGGCGGCCGCCCAGGCACCGGCGGCGGCAACACCGTGGTAATGGGCGAGAAACCAGGGATAGAGGTTCATGCTCAGGGCCCAGAGCAGACCACTGGCAAAGACCCAGCGGCCAAAGAGCCAGTTTTTCCGGAAATCGACCCCCACCTCCCGCAAGCGGATGGTCCAGGCACGCCGGTTGAGGACAAGCCAGCCCAGCGAGGCAGTCCCGCAGGCCAGGCCGATGACCAGAAAGGCCGTCCGGGTGGAGAGCAGACCCTGCCAGGCGAGGAGCAGCAGGCCGCCGATCTGGAGCAGGGCCACGCAACAGTCAACCAGCAGGGCGTGGAGCATCATGAGGCCGGCAAAACAGACCCTGCGCACAAATTCGCGGAACATGATAAAGGCAATCACCGCCACCAGCGAGCTGACCACCGGACCCAGCTGCCGCGGGCCGATGCCGAGGCCCAGGAAGAGTTGGCTGCCGGCCAGGAGCAGGATAAGGAGCAGGGCCAGTGACCACTGCTGGACCAGGGTACTGCCCAGGTAGCGGGCGTGATCGCGACCGGAGAGACGCTGGCTGTAGATCATGTAGGACGAAGAGATGATGGAGGTCTGCAGGTCGAGGACAAAGAGCACAATACTCATGCAGAGCATGTAGAGGCCGAACTCCTCCCTGGCACAGGCCCGGCCGATGATCATGCCGGTGAGAAAATTGGTGGCGCTGGCCACCATCTGGTCGGCCAGGGAGACCATGCCACCCCGGCCGCTGGCGCTGACCAAGGCCCGGAACAGGTCGGACAGTCCCCGGGTCGCGCCGCCGGTCTCCTGTCGCCGTGCACCAGCCTCTGCGCCCTTTCTCCTGCCACTGGCCCGGTTCATCGGATATCTCCCGGCATACAACACATTCCGGCGGCCGGGTTCGCCCCGAACGGCAGGTGAAGACCATGGTCCTTCAGTAAGCGCTCACACCATTGTGGCCTGACAAACCGATGGTTGGCCATCCCGTGAGGGGTTACGTCCTTCATCGCCTGTCTGCCGCCCGACGGGCTGTTGCCGCCCCACAGACGGAGCCGGAGAGATGATCAGCCAGCAGGCGGGCGATCCGTGCGTGGACCGCAGCCGAGGGATGGGCATCGAAACGGGAGGCCATGAACCGCTCTGGCGCAAACTCATGCACCACAAAACCGAGATCCAGAAAAGGGATCCGGTCCTGCCGGAGACGCTTCACAAAGGCAGGCGAGAAACTCTGGTGAAGTGAGGGCAGGAGAACGATGAGAGGGGACAGGTGCCGGCTGCGGGCAAAGGACGTGAACTCCCTCAGATAGTCAAAGGAGGACGGAACCGCGATCGCGGCCTGGCCCGTGGAGTCTCCGGCCCTGCGGCTTCTGTGCTGTCTGAGGATATCGCGAAGAACATAGGTGAGATGTACCTGCCGCAACAGTCTCTTGAACAGGCTGTCCCGGCCCGCCAGACCGGTTGAGGTGCCTGTATGGGCAGTGTAGCCCCACCGGTCCACGGTGCCGGTGCGGGAGAGGTCGAAATCCGCCGGGATGACGGCCATGATCACCACGTCCGGGTCGATGGCCAGCATGCGGTGGCGGAGGGTGGCCGCCATCTGCCGTACACTGTAGGCCGAGACTGCATAGTTGAAGACCCTGACCCGTTCCTCCGGCCGGCGCCGGTTGAGGATCCGCTCCAGAACCACCGGATAGACATCCGCGGTCCTGGTGATCCCCTCGCCAAAGGTCACCGAGTCTCCGGTGATGGCGATCCGGCATTCGTTCTGTCCCTTTGGGCCGTAGGTGGTGCCGCTGGCCAGGGAACGGAGGCCGAGGCTGTCGGTGTTGATGACAGCCCCTCCCCGTGCCCTGGCATTGTGCAGATTCGGCCTGTGCACATAGGGGATATCGGCCGAGCCATCGTAGGGCCGGTAGATGGGCTCATAGATATAGTGAGCCGAGTACCCCCACAACCGGACCCCGACCTCCAGGAGGACCGCGGTGGCAAGCAGAACCCAGAGCACAAAAAACAGCTTTTTCACATAGCGCATGGACCGGTTTCCGGGAACGGGTTGGCCGCCGCATCATGACGGGACGGCATGGTTCACAGGCGGTCGGCTGCAGGGCCGGAACATATCGGCAATCCGGCCCTGGCCCTGCCTCCTGTGCAACAGGCAGGCTAGAAAAGCGTGTAGATGAACGGTGCCAGGGCAGACCCTTCGGTCAGGACCAGCAGAGCACCGAGGGAAACGAGAAACAGAAGTATGGGGATCAGCCACCACTGCTTCCGTTGCCGGATAAATTCCCATATCTCGACAATGGTCGACATTCTGGACATTGTTTTGCTCCTCGGCAGTAAAAGTCACTGTACTTCAACACGGGCCATCTCTGTTCAATACTGTCGTTCGCAGGCCGCCGGATCCTGGCTGTCCGGATCGCGGGACCGCCAGTAGCTCTGCCGGCCGGGGTCCGGCCGGCAGTGGAGCAGATCCTTGCCCATGGCCCGGGCGGCCAGGGCCAGCGGCGTAATCACCAGGAGATAGACCAGGGTGAGAAGCACCGCCGTCATGAAGGTCCCCATGACCCCGGCAACAGCCATCCAGACGGCATGGACCCGGCGGAGCAGCAGGGGCCGCAGCAGACCCAGGATCACCAGGACAAGACCGGGCAGCGCCAGCCAGCTCCGCAGGGGTTTCTCCTGCCAGAAAAAAAAGGCGCCGAGAACGAGAAGGACAAGACCGACGAGCAGACCGAACTTCCTGAGCTCCCGGGCC
>JALSNC010000095.1 GCA_026987195.1 Desulfobulbaceae bacterium
GATGGTCCGGTAGAAATCGGTATCGTGTTCGCCGCTGCGGATCACCCGCGGCGTCAGGCCAATGACCTCGTCCCGTCCGTACCCCGTCACATCGGTGAAGGCCGGGTTGACATACTCGATCACTCCCCGGTTATCGGTGATGACAATGGACTCCCTGGCCTGCTCGATGGCGGTCACCAGCCGCCGCCTGGTCTCCTCGGCCTTGTACCGTTCCTCGATATCCACCAGGAGGGAGATGAAACAGGACTCGCGATTGAAGGAAAAGGGGACCGAATCGAGCTCCACGATCTTCTCCCTGCCGGCTGCGGTCTGCAGCCTGACCACCTCGGGCGTGACGTGGCCGCCTTCAAGCAGGGTCTGATACCGCTGCCTCACCTCCTCGCGGAAGTCGGGATGGATGAAGTCAAAGGTCTTTCTGCCCAGGATCTTCTCCGGATCGGTCTCGTCCAGCAGCTCGAGCACCGCGTGGTTGATATAGATCATGGTCGCCTCCTGGTCCCAGACCACGATCCCTGCCGGCAGGTATTCCAGCAGGCGGCGCAACTGGTCCTCCACCCGCTGGCGCTGCTTTTCCTGGGCGCTTTCCGCCAGGGCCCTGGTGAGAAAGAAGCTGAGGACCAGGACGATGATCAGCACCACGCTGGTGACCAGGATCCACTGGTCCCGGAAATCGGCCATGGTGGCGAGCACCACATCCTCCGGGCTGGCAATGGCGATGGACCAGAAGGTGTTGCCCGGCAGGTCCACCGGTGCAAAGACCGCATATTCCGTCACCTCCCCGCTCCTGTCCCCCTCCCTGCCGGCCGCCACGCTGAAGGAGAAACTGCCCCGGTTCCTGGAAAGCATCCTGCGGCTCAGGGCCAGCAATCCGGGGGAGCCGGCAAAGATCTCCTCCACCTTGCGCCCCACATTGCTGCGATCTGAGCTGTAGAGACAGACCCCGCGTCTGCTGAGGAGCAAGGTCATCCCGTTGCTGCCCACATCGATGGTTTCGAGGTATTTCTCTGCAAGCTGGGCAAAGGGGAAGAGGAAGGTGATGGCACCCGCGTACCGCTTACCCTGGAACACGGGATAGGAAAAGGCGATGGATTCAAAGCCCTGCACCGAGGTGAAGACATCGCTGACCTGGGGCTGGTGGCGCTCCATCAGGGCCCTGTTGTGGCGCTGCGACGAGATATCCCTGCCGACCAGACCCTGGATCTCCGGCACCGTGTAGAGAATACGCCCCCTGGCGTCGATCCGGGTGATGGCGGCGATCTCCAGGCTGTGGATGGTATAGAAGTCCTGCATCAGCAGCCGGCCCGAGTCGTCGAGCTCAATGATGGAGGGCTGGGTGGAGAAGTAGTTCAGGGCCTTGTCATAGGTATCGAAAAAGAGCCGGATTCCCTTGATGGCCTGGTTGGCCAGCATCATCTGGCCCTGGTTGTAGGAATTGACGGTCTTCTTCCTCACCGAGGTATAGGGCAGGTAAAAGAGGATGGCCAGGGCGATGGCCGTCACCAGCACCAGAAAAAAGAATTGAAGACCGGGTCGTTTCATGGCACCCTTGGTTGGGAAAAATGAGAGAAATGGGCTCTTTCGGATGAACTCTCCTCTCTCACTATAGCAGAACGAGAAACATTTCCAAAATCTCGACCCGCTTTTTCCTGCCGGAATCACGACATTCCGGCTACCGGGACCGAGATCGGCCGGACCCGTCGTCCGGGACAGTCACCGGCCGGACCGCCAGCCTGCCGATCGTCAGCGAGGACCACCTTGTATCTCCACCAGTCCAACCGATTGCAAGAGCTGTTCCATCAGCTCTGCGCCATCATTGGCCGACAACCGGCCGATCCCCTGCAGCCGGAGATCATCGTGGTCCACAACCAGGGCATGGCCCGCTGGCTGCGGCAGCAGATCGCGCTGGCCACCGGCATTGCCGCCAACCTGGAATTCCCGCTCCCGGCCCGCTTCATCTGGGACCTCTTTGCCGGCCAGCTGGGCGATCTGCCCGACGAGTCGCTCTTTGACCGCGATGTCATGCTCTGGCGAATCTTTGATCTGCTGCCGGTTCTGGCCGAAGAACGCGAAGAAGACGAGCCGGCCAGGTATCTGACCGGTGACGGGGACGGCACCAGGCGCTACCAGCTTGCGGAAACGATCAGTGACCTCTTTGACCAGTACCTGGTCTTCCGGCCCGACCTGCTGGCCGCCTGGGAACAGGGACGGGACGACCACTGGCAGGCCGTCCTCTGGCGGCGCCTGGCCGCCTGCGGCCAGGAACACCGCGGCCGCCTGCTCTTCCGTTTCCTGGAAAAGTGCCGCCAGGGCTCCCTGAAAAACGAAAACCTGCCCGAGCGCGTCTGCCTGTTCGGGATCAGCAGCCTGGCGCCGGCCTACCTGGAGGTCCTGCAGCAGATCAGCCGCCACTGCCAGGTCCACCTCTTCCATCTCAACCCGTGCCGCCATTTCTGGGGCGACCTGGTCTCGGAGCACGAACTGGCCGGCCTGCGCCGGAAATGGCGGCTGCAGGACCGTCCCGACCTGAGCGCCACCTATGAGGCCGGTCATCCCCTGCTCGCCTCCCTGGGTGCCACGGGCCGCGATTTCTTCCGCCAGCTCGTCGAGCTCGACCTGGTGGATGTCGAACTCTATGCCCCCTCGGGCCGCGACACCCTGCTCGGCCGCCTGCAGGACGACATTCTCGACCTGCAGGACCCCACCCTGGGCAGCGGACCGGCCCATGTCCTGGCGTCGGACGACCGCTCCATCCAGTTCCATGTCTGTCACGGTATCCTGCGCGAGGTGCAGGTACTCCATGACCGGTTGCTCGATCTCTTTACCAGCCTGCCCGACCTCGTGCCGGGCGATATCCTGGTCATGGCCCCGGACATCGAACAGTACACGGCCGCGATACGGGGCGTCTTCGGTTCGGCAGCGGAAGAGCACCGTATCCCCTGGTCTGTCGCCGACCAGTCGCGGTACCGGGAGCAGCCGGTGGAGGCCGCCTTTCTCGAACTGCTGCATCTGATCGACGGCCGCTTCACCGCGCCCGAGGTCATGGCCTTCCTGGAGAATCCACCTGTACTGCGCCGGTTCGGTCTGCAGGAAAACGACCTGGCCGGCCTGCGCGACAGGATCATCGATGCAGGGATCCGCTGGGGCCTGGACGCGGAACACCGGCAGCGGCTCGGCGTGACCGGTGACGCCCTCCATTCCTGGTCCTTCGGCCTGGACCGGCTCCTGCTCGGATATGTCATGGGGAGCGATGCCGGGCTCTATGGGGAGATCCTGCCCTGTCCGCCCCCTGATCCCGGTGTCCTCGGCGGCCTGGCCGAGCTGCTCGCCAAGCTCGCCTGGTGGCGGGACCAACTGGCGCAGCAAATGACCGCAGAAGCGTGGGCCGGACACCTGCCCGATCTCGTGGAAGCCTTTTTTGCCGAAAGCGACGATGACACCGGCCTGACCGGCCTGCGGGAGGCCGTCCTCGACCTTGCCGACCGCTGGCAACGGGCGGATTGCCGGGGCCCCCTGTCCCTGCCGGTGGTCAGAGCCCATTTCCAGCGGATCCTGGCCCGGCCGGGCAGTGGCCAGGCCTTCCTGGGTGGCCAGGTCACCTTCTGCAACATGGTGCCCATGCGCTCCATTCCCTTCCGTGTCATCTGCCTGCTGGGTATGAACGACACCGACTTTCCCCGCGACCAGCGGCCGCCCGCCTTTGACCTGATGGCACAACAACCGCGCACCGGCGACCGCAACCGGCGCAAGGACGACCGCTACCTCTTCCTCGAGGCGCTGCTCTCGGCCCGCGACGTGCTCTACATCTCCTGGAAAGGCCGGGATCCCCGCGACAACACCCTGCTGCCGCCATCGGTGGTGGTCAGCGAACTGCGCGACCACATCGACCGCGGCTGGAGCAGCGGTGATCTCCCCCGGCCCTGCGACCGCCTCACTGTCCACCATCCCCTGCAGCCGTTCAGCCTACGCTGTTTCGACCCGGCCGCGCCAACGGCCAGCTATGCCCGGGCCTGGCTGCCCGCTGTCCACCGCCGCCGGGAGCCGCCATTTATCAATGCTCCCCTTGCGCCAGGCGATGACGATCTCCAGGTGGATCTGGAAGAACTGCTCCGCTTCTGGTGCCATCCGGTCCGCGCCTTTTTCCGCGACCGCCTGAACATGCGCCTCGACATCCAGGAGGAGAAACTGGCCGACAGCGAACCCTTCACCCTCGACAGCCTGGAACGGTACCGGCTCGCCGGGGAATGCCTGACCCTCCTGCTCGATGACCCGGACCATCCCTGCAGCTACCGCAAGATGACCGCGGCCGGACGCCTGCCGCACGAGGCGTTCGGCGCCAACCGCTATCGCGAGATCAGAGAACTCGTCGAGACCATGGCCCGACGAATCGAATCGGTACGCGGCAGGCCGCTTGCCCCCCTGGAGATCTCCCTGACGGCCGGCGGCTTCCGGCTTGAGGGATGGCTGCGCAACCTCGCCTCCACCGGGATCGTCACCTGGCGGCCCACTCCCTGCAAGGCCACCGACCTGCTCCGGCTCTGGCTCTGTCACCTGGTGCTCCACCTGGCCGCACCCGAGGACATCCCGCGGGCCAGCGCCCACGTGGCCAGTGACAAGGTGATCCGTCTGCGACCGGTCGATGACGCCTGCGGCGAACTCGTCCGGCTGCTCACCCTCCGCCGGCAGGGGTTGTGCGAGCCACTCCATTTCTATCCCCGCACCAGCCTGGCCTGGGCCAAGGCCAAAAAAGCGACACGGCGTATGGCCGAAGCGCGGAAAAGCTGGCAGAGCGGCTTCCGCTATCGCGGCGAAGGCGAGGACATCCACTACCGGCTCGCCCTGCGCGGCCAGGACCCTCTTGACCAGCGGTTCGAGGAGCTCTGCGGCATCTTCACCGCCCTTCTCGACCACGTGGAGGAGCAGCATGCGGCCTCTTGATCCCCTCACCATTCCCCTGAAGGGCAGGCGTCTCATCGAGGCCAGCGCCGGCACCGGCAAGACCTACTGCATCGTCCTCTTCTACCTGCGCCTGCTCCTGGAACACCAGCTCACCGTCGACCGGATCCTGGTGGTCACCTTCACCATCGCAGCCACCGAGGAACTGCGCCACAGGATCCGCAGCCGGATCCGCGAGGCCCTGGATATCCTCGAGGGTCGATACAGGGACGATCCGCTCCTGGCCGAGCTCCTTGAAAAGAGCGGCGCCGATCCAGGCCAGGCGGCCCGGCTCCTGGCCGACGCCCTCACCTGCATGGACGAGGCGGCCATTCATACCATCCACGGCTTCTGCCAGCGTATGCTCCAGGACCATGCCTTTGAATCCGGGGTGCCCTTTGCCATCGAGTTCCTGGAGAGCGAACGTCCGTTGCGCCGCCAGATCATCGAGGATTTCTGGCGCCGTCGCTTCTACCCGGTGCCGCCGGCCGAGGCGGCCTGGGCGGAAAAAAACTGGCATGACCCGGCCGGTCTCCTGGCGGCCCTGGAAGGGCCGCTGCTCAACCGGACGGCCGAGCCGGCGGTGTGCATCGACTCCGCCGCCCTGGCTGCACAGCGGAAGCGGGTGGAGGCGCTGCTCGGCAGGATTCGGCGAAGCTGGCCCGCAGAGCGCGAAGAGGTGCGGAAAATTCTGGAAAAAGACTCCTGCCTGCGCAGGGCCGCGAACAGCTACCGGGACGACCGGGTGGAGGCGACCCTTACGGCCATGGACCAGCTGGCAGCGGACAGCGGCCCTGTCTGGGAACCGGCCCCGGAGCTTTCCCTCCTGGCCCGTTCGGTCATGAACACCCACCTGAAGCGCAACTGCCAGCCTGCGGACCATCCCTTCTTCCATCTCTTCGACGAGTTCCACACCGCCCTGCAGCGACTTCTGGCCGACAGCCGCATGGAGGTCCTGCTCGCGGCCCGCGAGTACCTGCTGGCGGAACTGTCCCGCCGCAAGGCAGAGCAGGACAGAATGTACTTCGACGACCTGCTTCTCCGCCTGCAGGACGCCCTGGCAGCGGATAAGGGGGGCGAGCGGTTGGCAGCCCGGATCCGCAGCCGCTTTCCCGTGGCCCTGGTCGACGAATTCCAGGACACCGATCCCATTCAGTACCGGATCTTCTCCGCCATCTATCCCCGGCAGGAGGGCTGCCTGCTGATGATCGGCGATCCCAAGCAGGCCATCTACTCCTTCCGCGGCGCCGACATCTTCACCTATATCAGGGCGCGACGCGAGACCCCGGACAGGGCGCGCTACACCATGACCACCAACCACCGTTCCTCGAAAGCCATGGTGCAGGCGGTCAACCGCCTCTTTGCCGCGCCAGCCTCCTTTGTCTTTGCCGACGACATCCCTTTCACCCCGGTCAATGCTCCGCCACACCCGCCGGCGCCATTTCTCCTGGACGACCACGAGCCCCAGCCCCTGCAGTGCCTGTACCTTGCGCCGGAACTCGCCACCAGGCCGGGCAAACCCATTGCCAAGGAACAGGCCATGATCGCCTCGGCACAACTCTGCGCCGGCGAGATCGCCTCGCTCCTGGCACTGGCCGGAGAGGAGCGGGCCCTGCTCGGTGGACGACCGCTGCGGGCCGCGGACATCGCCATCCTGGTCCGCACCCACCGCGAGGCTGACACCATGCGCCAGGCCCTGGCAGAGTGCGGCCTCAGCTCGGTCTACTCCAGCCGGGAATCGATCTTCGCCAGCCCCGAGGCCCTGCAGATGCACCGGCTGCTGGCGGTGATGGCTGCCCCGGGAGACGAGGCCCTGGTCCGGGGCCTCCTGGCCTCCGATCTCATCGGCCTGGACGGCAACGAACTGGAACGGCTGCAGGACGATGCGCCGGCCCTGGAGGAGTTGCTCGCCGGCCTGCGCGAGGGTCGGCAGATCCTGGTCACCCAGGGGTTCCTGCCCATGTTCCAGCACCTGCTCGCCGCGCACTCTCTGGTGCGGCGGCTGTCGGCCCGGCCTGCAGGAGAACGGAAACTGACCAACTACCTCCACCTGGCCGAGCTCCTCCAGCAGGCATGGGACGGCACCACCGGGCCGGACAGGCTCCTGCGCTGGCTGAGCCTGCAGATCAGTGACCCGGACCAGGATGCGGACAGCCAGCAGCTCCGGCTGGAGAGCGACGAGAACCTGGTCCACATCGTCACCATCCACAAGGCCAAGGGCCTGGAGTACCCGCTGGTCTTTCTTCCCTTTGCCTGGTCCGGCCGCACCATGAACGGCGCCAGGCCCTTTGCTTTTCACCGGGCAGAGGATCTGCAGCTCATGGCCGATCCGGGCAGCGATGACCCTGCACACCTGCAACAGGCGAGGCAGGAGCTGCTGGCCGAGGAACTGCGCCTCTTCTACGTGGCCATCACCCGGGCCAGGAACTGCTGCTGGTTCTGCTGGGGCAGGGTGAGCCAGATGGAATACTCGGCCCCGGCCTGGCTCCTGCACAGGAACGATGACGGCCAGGTCCATATTGGTGACGACCAGACCCTGCAGGACGACCTGCTGGCCATTGGCGCGGCCGGAGACCTCCTCCGGCTCCACCGGCGTCCGGCCGACACCTCCACGTCCGCGGACCACGGGGCGCCGGAACCGCCCGAACCACGCCCCCGCCGGTTTTCCGGTCGTATCGATACAGGCTGGCGCATCAGCAGCTATACGCAACTGGTGGCCACGGACCACGAGTCCGGGGGCGCCCGGTTCCCGGCCGATGAAGAGCCCGTCTCCACCCGGCTCTCCGCCTTTACCTTTCCCCGGGGCCCTGCCGCCGGCACCTGCCTGCACGCCATCCTGGAGGAACTCGACTTCACCGGCGCTTCGGGCGGGCCCGAAGCGGTGGTGGAACGCCATCTCGCCCAGGCCGGCATGGACAGGGCCTGGCAGCCCGTAGTCAGCGACTGGATGGAGAACATCCTTGACACCGACCTTGGCGACGACATGCGGCTGCGGCTGCTGCGCCGGGCCGACAGACGGGTGGAGATGGGTTTCCATTTCCCGCTGGCCGGCCTGGAGCTGGAACGATTCAACCAGATTGTGCGCGAACACGGCATCAGGCCGCTGCCACGGGACAAGGGCACCCTCAGGGGACTGATGAAGGGATACATCGACCTGGTCTTCCGCTTCCGGGGCCGCTACTTCCTGGCCGATTACAAGTCCAACTACCTGGGTGGCTCGGCCGCGGATTACGCACCGCAACGGCTCGGTCCGGTGATGGACGAACACCGCTACGATCTCCAGTGCCTGATCTATACCCTGGCCCTGCACCGCTACCTCGCCGGGCGGATCGCCGACTATGACTATGATCGCCACTTCGGCGGCGGCCTGTACCTGTTTCTGCGGGGCATGCACCCGGACCATGACCACGGGACCGGGATCCGGCCGCTGCGGCCGCCGGCAGCACTGGTCGAAGCGCTTGACCGCTGCTGCCGGGGGGAACAATGAGGAACTGTTGCAAAAAGTCGTATTCTTCAAACGTGTTGCCGCTGGCAGTGAACTGTAACGAACAATGATGCGCCTGTCCGCACTTCATCATCCGGCCGAAACCGTCCTCCGTCCCATCGACCTCCAGACCGGCCTGTTCCTGGAACGACTTGCCGGCGGCCACCATCCCCTCCTCCGTAACGCCGCCGCCCTGGTCAGCCGGGCCGTGGGACAGGGCCATGTCTGCCTGCCCCTGGCCAGCATCGCCGATGATCCCATGCTCCGAACCGGGCAGGAACAGCCGGATGCACGCGACCTGCGCCAGGCACTGCTCGCCTGCCCCGTGGTCGGCCGGCCCGGTGACCGGACGCCGCTCATCCTGGACCACCACGACCAACTCTCCCTGTACCGCTACTACCGCCATGAAGAACAGATTGCCGCCGCCCTGCTGGCACGGGGCCGCCGGCTCCTGGAGGTGGACATCCCGGCGGCTCGCCTCCTGCTCCGCACCCTGTTCCCGGACCGGGGAACCGGCCCGGACCAGCAGCAGATGGCCGCCGCCCTCACCCTGCTCAAACCGCTGGTGGTGATCTCCGGCGGCCCCGGTACCGGCAAGACCCATACCGTGGCCAGAATCCTGGCCCTGCTCCGGGGATTGCACGGAGAGGGGTTGCGCATCGGCCTGGCCGCTCCCACCGGCAAGGCCGCGGCACGACTGCAGGAGTCCATCCGCACGGCCAGCCGACAGATCACCGCCGATCCTGGCGGCACCATCCCGGACCAGGCCGTGACCCTGCACCGGCTCCTCGGCTACCGGCCGGCCAGTGGCACCTTCCGGCACGATCACACCAATCCCCTCCACCTGGACCTGCTCATCCTCGATGAGGCCTCGATGATCGACGTGGTCCTGATGGCCTCCCTGCTCGCTGCCCTGCCGTCACACTGCCGCCTGATCCTTCTCGGTGACCGGCACCAGTTGGCTTCGGTGGAGGCAGGCTGCCTGTTCTCCGATCTCTGCGGCAGGGACCTGCCTGCCTGGTCCGATCCTGTCCGGGACGCCCTGACCGACCTGACCGGATACCGGCCGGAGAGGGGCGTGGAGAACGGACCGCTGGCCGACTGCGTGGTCCTGCTGCAGACCAGCTACCGCTTCCGTGAAGGCAGCGGCATTGGCCGTCTGGCCCGGGCAGTGAACAGCGGCCTTGTGACTGCAGTGGAAGAGGTGCTGGCCGGGAGCTGGCCTGACCTGTCCCTGCCCGGTCCCGGAGACCGGCAGCGGGATCTGGAGCGCTGCATCCTTTCCGGCTTCGGTCCGCTGTTCGATGCCGATTCACCCGCCGACGCCCTGGAGCGGCTCCAGGGCTTCCGGATTCTCTGTGGACTACGCCACGGCGCCCGGGGCGTCAGTGGTCTCAACGATCTTGCCGAACGGACCCTGAGCCGGGCCGGCCTGATCCACGATCAGTCTCCCTGGTACCGGGGCCGGCCGATCATGATCCTCCACAACCAGTATGACCTGCAGCTCTTCAATGGCGACACCGGCATCCTCTGGCCTGACTCCCGGGGCCGCCTCCAGGCCTGGTTCAGAAGGCCGGACGAATCGCTGCGGCCCGTGGCCCCTTCCAGGCTCCCCGACCATGAAACCGCCTGGGCCACCACCATCCACAAGGCCCAGGGATCGGAGTTCGAGCGGGTACTCCTGCTGCTGCCTGACAGTGATGTCCGGATCCTGAGCCGGGAACTTGTCTATACCGGCATCACCAGGGCGCGGCAGAGGTTGCACCTGTACGCCGCCCCGGATGTCCTGACCCGGGCCATACGACGGCTGGCCATCCGCCACTCCGGCCTGCGCCATCTCCTCTGGCCCGGTAAGGAGGTTGACCATGCAGCTGGTTTTTCCTCCCAGGACTGATGCACAACCGGTTCATCTGTGGTAGGTTTGACAGAGGACGGACGCAATTCCCGGGGACACAATACCTTTTTCTCTGAAACATGTTATGTCCCCGGATTTACGGGGCAGCCGGGAGGGAGTGCAGATGGCGTGCTGCTGAACTTTTACGCCTGGTCAGCAGGGATCGACCGCAAGCACCAGGTAACAGCTCACCGTTTGCATCAACACCTTTAAATAATAACGACTTTTTCTAACCCTTCACCTATGCGGGCAGGGGCGAACGCATGCTGATGACGTGCTGCCCCTCGGTTACAGTTCCTGCTGGGGACCATTGTTCATGGATATCCGAAAACTCCAGGTCTTCTGCAAGGTGGTGGAACTGAAAAGCTTCACCCGCACTGCAGAGGCCGTTCTCCTCTCCCAGCCCACGGTCAGCGAACATATCCGCAGCCTGGAGCAGGAACTGGGCCAGAAGCTGATCAACCGGCTGGGCCGCGAGATAGAGCCGACCCCGGTGGGCCGCCTCCTCTACGGCTACGGCCGGCGGATCCTGCGGCTGCAGCAGGAGGCCCTGCAGGCGGTGGCAGAGTACTCCGGCACCCTGGCCGGCCGGATCATGATCGGCTGCGGCACCATACCCGGCACCTATATCCTGCCCGGCCTGATCGGCGCTTTCCGGACCCGCTATCCCTCCATCAAGGCGACCCTGCAGATCACCAGCTCCCGGACCATCGCCGGCAAGGTCATGGAAGGCGAGCTGGAACTGGGCGTGGTCGGGGCACGCTGGAACGAACGGAGCCTGGTCTGGAACCGGGTCTTTGCCGACGAACTGAACCTGGCCGTGCACCCCGACCATCCGTGGGCCGACCGGGAGGCCATTGCCCTGGAGGAACTGGTCGGCGAACCCTTTATCCTGCGGGAATCCGCGTCGGGCACCCGGCGGGTCATTGCCCAGATCCTCGAACAGCACGGCCTCAGGGAGGCGCAGCTCAAGGAAGTGGCCGAGATCGGTTCCACGGCCGCGGTCAAGGAGGCGGTCAAGGCCGGGCTCGGGGTCTCCATCCTGTCGCGCCGGGCCCTGATCGATGACCTGGACTGCGGTTCCATCGCCACGGTGGCGGTCCGCGGTATCCGGCTCGAGCGTCCTTTCTACCTGATCCGACGCAAGAATCGCGAGTTGCCCCCCGTGGCCGCGGTTTTCCTGAAATTCCTGCTGGAAGAAGCGGAAGAAACAGAGGCATGAACCGATCCCTCTCTATCAACCAACAGACAACGTGAGGACCAATATGAACTATTCCCCTGAAGTGGACGCGATGTACTGTATTGCCCAGGGGCCCAATCACGGCCCCTCGCCCATCCCCCAGGAAGGGCGATGGAACCAGGTGCGCGAGGTGGGCGACATCAACGGCCTGACCCACGGCGTGGGCTGGTGCGCCCCGCAGCAGGGCGCCTGCAAACTGACCCTCAACATCAAGAACGGCATCATCGAGGAGGCCCTGATCGAGACCGTCGGCTGCACCGGCATGACCCATTCGGCAGCCATGGCAGCCGAGATTCTGCCCGGCAAGACCATCCTCGAGGCCCTGAATACCGACCTGGTCTGCGACGCCATCAACACGGCCATGCGCGAACTCTTCCTGCAGATCGTCTACGGCCGCAGCCAGTCCGCCTTTTCCGAGGGCGGCCTGATGATCGGCGCCGGCCTGGAGGATCTGGGCAAGGGACTGCGCTCGGTCACCGGCACCATGTACGGCACCAGCCACAAGGGACCGCGCTACCTGGAGATGGCGGAAGGCTATGTCCTGGAGGTGGGCCTGGACGGCAACGACGAGATCTGCGGCTACCGGTTCGTCAACCTGGGCAAGATGATGGACATGATCAAGGACGGGATCGATCCGGGCGAGGCCCTGGACAAGGCCACCGGCACCTACGGCCAGTTCGAGGCAGCCGTGAAAACCATTGATCCGCGCAAGGAATAGGGGGAGACCATGGCTCTTTTTGAAGGATATGAACGAAGAATTGACAAGATCAACCGGGTCCTGGCCGAGTATGGCATCAGTGACCTGGAAGAGGCACGCCGCATCTGCAGCGAGGCCGGGGTGGACGTCTACGCCATCGTCCGGGAGGTGCAGCCTATCTGTTTTGAAAATGCCTGCTGGGCCTATATCACCGGCTGCGCCATTGCGGTGAAAAAGGGGCAGACCCGGGCCGAGGAGATCGCCGCCACCCTGGGCGAAGGGCTGCAGGCCTTCTGTATCCCCGGCTCGGTGGCCGACGACCGCAAGGTTGGCATCGGCCACGGTAACCTGGCCGCCATGCTCCTCAACGAACAGACGCGCTGCTTCGCCTTCATCGCCGGTCACGAATCCTTTGCCGCCGCCGAGGGCGCCATCGGCATCGCCCACTCGGCCAACCGGGTGCGCAGCGAGCCTCTGCGGGTGATCCTCAACGGCCTGGGCAAGGACGCGGCCCACATCATCTCCCGCATCAACGGCTTCACCCACGTGGAGACCACATTCAACTACGCCGAGGGCACCCTCGCCGTGGTCAGGGAGACCTCCTATTCGCAGGGCGAACGGGCCAAGGTCCGCTGCTACGGCGCTGACGACGTGCGCGAGGGCGTGGCCATCAACCACCTGGAGGGCGTGGATGTTTCCATCACCGGCAACTCCACCAACCCGACCCGGTTCCAGCACCCGGTGGCCGGAACCTACAAGAAGGAGTGCGTACAGCAGGGGAAAAGGTACTTTTCCGTGGCTTCGGGCGGTGGCACCGGCCGCACCCTGCATCCTGACAACATGGCCGCCGGTCCGGCCTCCTACGGCATGACGGATACCATGGGCCGGATGCACTGCGACGCCCAGTTTGCCGGCTCCTCATCGGTACCGGCGCACGTGGAGATGATGGGCTTCATCGGCATGGGCAACAATCCCATGGTGGGCGCCTCGGTGGCCGTGGCCGTGGCCCTGCAGCAGGCATCATCCTGAACATCAGAAAAAAGGGACGCTGCCGGCTGCCGCCGGTCGCGTCCCTGTCCCCGTATTTAACCTTTTGCCACGTCTACTTCTTTTCCTTTTTGCCGGCCTTTTTCTTTCGGGGACGGCTGTTGCCAAAGGTCCCCCGGTTGATCTTGCCCCGTTTGGTTCTCAAATCACCTTTACCCATATCATGATCCTCTTGTTCTGATGAAAAATGGTAACAGTTCACCGGTAAGCACGCACAGGAACCGCACGGAGTCTTCGCTTGCCTCTTTGCACGGTCGTGCCTGCCCGCACAGGCAGGCTATCGGAGTCTCTCTGCGGTCGCTTACCTGCGGTCCAGCCACGGGGCTGCACAGGTAAGCGTAGACTCCGAATCTGCGGCCCCTGAGAGCACTTCCACCATTGTGCTCGGAGAAACTGATGGTTAGTCCTCCCGTGAGGGATTACGTTCACAGCTATCGGACTGTTATTTACCGTTCCTCCACCTGTGCCGCAAGACTTTTTCGCCGAAAAACGGGACGAACATCCCGCGCCAACGTTCCTGCGACGTCTTGTCCCGGGCGCTTTACAGTCCGCCGCAGAGTGCACGCAGATTCCTGCTCCCTGTTGCCCTGACTCCTGATGCCCATGCACACCATCCTGCAGACCGGCCAGCACGACTGTTTCGATTCATCCGGCCGCATCATTCCCTGTCCCGGCAGCGGCCAGGACGGCGAGTTCCGAAGTGGCCTCCCGTGGCCCACGCCCCGCTTTACCGTATCTTCCCGCACAGTTCTGGACAATCTCACCGGCCTCACATGGTCCAGGGACGCCAACCCCGGTATCTTCCCCTGTACCTGGCAGCAGGCCCTGGAGCAGATCCGCGATCTCAACCGGCAGCAATGGTCCGGCCATGCCGACTGGCGCCTGCCCGACCGCAGGGAACTGCGCAGCCTGATGGACTACCAGGCCAGGAACCCGGCCCTGCCCCATGGCCATCCCTTTGCCAATGTCTTTCTCGGCTGGTACTGGACCTCCACCACCGCCGCCATAAATCCCGCCTATGCCTGGTACGTCCACATGGAAGGCGCACGGATGTTCTACGGGCGCAAAAACCAGGAATACCTGTTCTGGCCCGTGCGTGGCACCAGTGACATTCTGGCCGCCACCGGCCAGAAGCGCTGTTTCGACACGGCAGGAAACAGGATCCCCTGCCATGGTTCCGGCCAGGACCCGGAGTGCCCCGCAATCGCCTGGCCCGTACCACGCCTGCTCTGGGAAGGAAACCAGGTTCTGGACCGCCTGACCGGCCTGGCGTGGCACACCAAGGCCGACCTGACCGGGAAACCGGTGACCTGGGCCGAGGCCCTGCAGGCGGTTGCACAGCTTAACCGGAGCGAAACCGGTCCGGAACCTGCCTGGCGCCTGCCCAACATCAACGAGCTGGAATCGCTGGTCGATGCCGGCCATCACTCTCCCGCCCTGCCCGCCGATCATCCCTTCACCTCCCTGCGCGATGCCTACTGGTCCGCCACGACCAGCTTCTTTGAGCCGGACTGGGCCTGGGTCCTCTACCTGGACAAGGGAGCCTGCGGCGTAGGCCATAAACCCGGCAG
>JALSNC010000096.1 GCA_026987195.1 Desulfobulbaceae bacterium
AGCCACAAAAATCGCATGGAAAACGCAGGCAGGGCGGCGGGAAGAACAGGCCCAGGGGCAGGCAGAAAAAGAAAAAACAGGACTGAACTTCCCAGCAGCCGGCCAGGGATACAGCCGTTCAATCTCCCGCTCCCCGGCCATCTGATATACTGACTTCTCATAATCTGACTTCTGATAATCTGTCACCATGACCACCTATATCACCACCCCCATCTACTATGTCAATGCCATGCCCCACCTGGGCCATGCCTATACCACCATCGTCGCTGATACCTATGCCCGCTTCCGGCGCCTGGCCGGCGACGAGGTCCGTTTCCAGACCGGCACCGACGAGCATGGCGAGAAGATCGTCCAGGCGGCGGAAAGGGAGGGGGAGACCCCGCGTCAGTACGTGGACCGGATCTCCGAGGCCTTCCGGCGGACCTGGCCGCTGCTGGCCGTGGAGCCGGACAACTTCATCCGTACCACCGATCCCGGTCATATCCGGGTGGTGCAGGAGATCCTGCAGAAGGTCCACGACAGCGGTGATATCTATTTTTCCGAGTACTCGGGCCATTACTGCCAGGGCTGCGAGCGGTTCCTCACCGAAAAGGAGCTGAAGGACGGCAAGTGTCCCGACCACCTGACCGAACCGGCGGAGATCAACGAGCAGAACTACTTTTTCCGCATGTCGCGCTACCAGGACTGGCTCATCGATCATATCCGGAAGAATCCCGACTTCATCACCCCGGAGCGCTACCGCAACGAGGTGCTCTCCTTTCTCTCCGAGCCCCTGGAGGATCTCTGCATCTCCCGGCCCACCAGCCGCCTTACCTGGGGGATTCCGCTGCCCTTTGATGACAAGTTTGTCACCTATGTCTGGTTCGATGCCCTGATCAACTACGTCACCGGCATCGGTTATCCCGACGGTCCGGAGTTTGAAAAATACTGGTCCGTGGCCGAGCATGTCATTGCCAAGGATATCCTGAAACCCCATGCCATCTACTGGCCCACCATGCTCAGGGCGGCGGGGCTTGCGCCCTACCGGCGGCTGCACGTGCACGGCTACTGGAACGTGGACGAGACCAAGATGTCCAAGTCGCTGGGCAACGTGGTGCGGCCGCGCGAGCTGGTGGAGGAGTACGGGGTGGACACGGTGCGCTATTTCCTGCTGCGGGAGATGAGCTTCGGGCTCGATTCCTCCTTCTCCAGCGAGGCCATCGTTGCCCGCCAGAACTCGGACCTGGCCAACGATCTCGGCAATCTCTTCTCCCGGGTCCTGACCATGATCGGCAAATACGCCGATGGCATGGTCCCGGAGGCGGACCCGTCCGCCCTGACCGGCGCTGAACAGGAACTTGTTGACGCGGCGGAAAAAATGATTACCTCGTATCAGGAGGCCATGGACGGTTTCTCCTTCCACCAGGGGTTGCAGGCGGTGTGGGACCTGATCGGGCTCCTGAACCGTTACATTGTCACCAACGCGCCCTGGGAGCTGGCAAAAGACGAGCAACAGGCCGGCCGCCTGCGGACCGTGCTCTATCACCTGGCCGAGGGACTGCGGCTCATCGCCCTGGTCCTGCGGCCGGTGATGCCCGGCGCTGCCGACAGGATGGCCGCGGCCCTGGGCCTGGCCGACAGCATGGCCGGGGCGACGCTTACGGCTGATGGCCGCTGGGGCGGCATGCGGGCCGGCACCAGGGTGGACAGGGGGCCGCAGCTCTTCCCGCGCCTGGATAAAAAGAAGAAGAAACCGCAGCCGGCCGGACAGAAGACAAGGAAAAAGGATAAAAAAAGCAGGGCCGCAGCACAGGAGGAACTGCCCGAGGGCATGATCACCTTTGACCAGTTCGGCAAGGTGGAGCTGCGGGTGGCCGAGATCGTGGCCGCGGAAAAGATCGAAAAGGCGGACAGGCTGCTCAGATTGACCCTCAGGGCGCCGGAGGAGCGGACCGTGGTGGCGGGAATCGCCAGGCACTATCGTCCCGGGGAACTGGTGGGCAAGCGGGTCCTGATCGTGGCCAACCTGAAACCGGCAAAGCTCATGGGTGTGACCTCCCAGGGCATGGTCCTGGCCGCCAAGGAGACGGACGCGGACGGCAACGAGCGGCTCGTCCTGGCCACTGTGGACGGCGATATCGCCCCCGGCAGCAGGGTCGCCTGACGATGTCGGCGGCCACCACGCGGATAGCGGCCATCTCTTTTCCTCCTATACTCTGACGAGGTTTGCAAGACACCATGTTTATGCTCAGCAATTTTCTGCTCGCCATAGCCAAACTGCTCAACTTCGTGCTCAGCGCCTATATCTGGATCGTCATCGGCCGGGCTGTCATCTCCTGGGTCAACGCGGACCCCTACAATCCCATTGTCCGCTTCCTGGTCCAGGCCACCGAGCCCCTGCTGCTGCGTATCCGGCGTTTCCTCCCGGTCATGGGCGGGCTGGATCTGAGCCCCATGGTATTGATCCTGGCTGTGGTGTTTCTCCAGAGCTTTCTTGTCCCCACCCTGCAGCAGATCGCCATGAGCCTGCGCTGAGCCATGCCCTTTCTGCAGACGCGGCCGGACGGCAGCCTCCTGCTCAGGCTCCGGGTGCAGCCCCGCGCCGGCAGCAACGGCTTTGCCGGCCTGCACGGGGATGCGCTCAAACTGCGCCTCACCACCCCGCCTGTTGACGGCAAGGCCAACCGGGCCGTCATCGCCTTTCTCGCCAAACGGTTGCACGTGGCAAAATCCTGCGTCGAGATCAGGAGCGGCCACCAGGGCCGCAACAAGGAGATCCTGCTGCACGACATCGACGAGAAGACCGCACGCCGCCTGCTCACGGCTGGGCGCTAGCCCTTGCTCTGTCCAGGGCGGGGACACGTGTTTTCCGGCAAAAGTATCTGTCTTTTCATGTGGTTGCCGAGAGCGGTGGACCATTACGTTTTCCGGAGGAAACCTCATGCGCCGACGACCAGTGAGTATCGGTGTCCTGCTGGCAGAGACCTGGGCACAGTACAGGGTCCGCGCTCTGCCGATCCTGGCGGTGATGCTGCTTGGGCTCGCCGTCACCCTGCTGGTTGTGCTCAGCGAATTCACCCTCTTTACCGGGGTGTTGCTGCTGATCAGGGGTGATTTCACTCCGCAGATGACCGCTACAACGCCTCTCCTGGAAGATCCGGTCTTTCTGGGACACCTGCTTTTTGTTCTCCTCCTGCTTGCGCTGTTCCTGCTCTGGGTCCAGAGCGCCACCATCGCCATCACCATGGAGAGGGAGTGCGGGATCCTGGAGGCCCTTGTCCTCGGCGGGCGCAGAATGTGGTCCCTGGGCTGGATCCTGCTGCTCACCTTCGGAATCGTCACCACCGGCGCCCTGCTCCTGCTGCTCCCCGGCCTGGTCTTTTTCGTCTGGTTCCTCTTTGCCGTCTTTATCCTCTACGAAGAGGACTGTCACGGCCTGGAGGCACTGCTGGCCAGCCGCGCCTATGTCCGTGGCCACTGGTGGAGTACCCTGTTCAAGTTCGCCGTCGTCTTCCTGATCTCCATGCTGCTCGGCCTGGTTCCGGTTGCCGGTCCGGTCCTTGCCTTTCTTTTCAAGCCGTTTCTCCTGCTGTTCCTGGTCCTGCTCTACCGCGACCTGAAAGAGGTCCATGGTGGCCAGGCCGCAGCCGAAGGCAACTATTTTCTCTGGGGCGGGCTTGCCTTCTGCGGTCTCCTCCTGCTGCTGCTCGGCTCCATCGGCGCGGTGGTGACGCTCGGGCCGCAACTGCCGCGCTACATGGAACAGATGTTCCAGAGGGGATTCTGTCCAGTGGAACGGCAGACCGGGCTGCATGACCCTGTTCCGCAATCGGGGGAGGTCCCCCCTGCGGTAACAGTTCACCGCTATCGGCAACCACCTGCCATCAGCAGTACTTAAATCAGATCAGTTGAGGG
>JALSNC010000097.1 GCA_026987195.1 Desulfobulbaceae bacterium
ATAGGTGCAGACCATGGCCCGGAGCGGATGGTGCCGCAGGGATTGAAGTTCATTACGGATCCGGATATGGCATCCACGGTCCGCAAAGAAGGGTGTGGGGGCAATATGCAGGACCTTGAGGTGCCGGCTGGAGGACATCCCGTGACGGGTTACGTCACTCTGTGGTTCAGCCGGCATCAGAAAACCTCCCCGATCCTGGCAAACAGGTTCTCCAGTCGCGCAAATGGGCAGACAAAGACCCTGCCACGTTCCTGTTCCTGCTTGCCGGCATAGACGACGGCGCCTCCCGCCGGGATGGAGGAATCGGGAAAAACTCGCTCAATATACTGCAATCCTTTGAAATAATCACGTTTTACCGTCATACCCGCTTTGATCTCTACGGGAAAGAACACTGTTCCGTTACCGATACCGATACCGTTCCTCGACAGCGGCCAGTTGCCGCTGCTGTTCGTCTTCGTCCCAGCCCAGGAGACGGGCCATGATGGCAAGACAGCGACGCAGGGCTGCCTCTCCCGGGTGACCGATGGTGCCCAGGCCGGTGCGACGGAAGACCACGTCTTCCAGGGTGCGGGCCATCTCGTGGGTCACCCCGTACTCTATCTCCGCCGCCAGGGTAAGCCGGTCCGGGGCCACGGGATCGAGTCCGCCCCGCTCCTTTCCCAGGGCAACCACGGCATGGATCTCGCGGCCATGGTTGCAGATCAGCTCATCGGTGATGTCGGCGGCCAGCAGTCCGGCATAGCGGGCCTGGCACTGGTGCTCAAAGGTGCGAATGTCAGGGATCTCCCCCTCCGCCAGAGGGGTGGAGAGGGTGGCCGGGCCGGGATCCTGCCGGCCGAGCCGCTTCATGGCCAGGTCCACGGCCCTGGCCGCGACATGGCGGGCCGTGGTGAACTTGGCGCCAAGGGCGGTGATAACCCCCGGCACACCGTCTTTTGCCGCATGATCCACCACCTGGTACTCACCGGTGCCCTGATAGGTGTCGGGCTTGATCTCGCGGGCAATGATGGGATAGATGCCGGTAAAGGCGAAATGGACATCTTCGCCCCCGAGATTGGCATCGGGCAGGGCCTCGTTGATCTCGTCCAGGAAATCCTCCACGTCCTTTGCCGTGACCCGGACCTGCTCCAGCCGCCCTTCCACCGGCACATTGGTTGTCCCGATCAGGGAGCGGCCGCGCCAGGGGATAATGAAAAAATGACGGCCACCACGGGTGATGAACCCCTCGGTCTTTTTTTTCGTTGTCAGGGCCAGTCCATAGTCGGCCTCGAGCTGGCGGGTCACCAGGTGGACACCACGGGAAAAACCGGTCAGACGGTGGTGGAGGCGCAGTGCGGGCAGTGAGCGGTTGACCGCCTGGACAAAGGGACCGGCGGAGTTGATCACCAGGCGGGCGGTGATATCGAACTCCTCGGCCGTGAACCGGTCGCGTACGCGTGCCCCTTCCACCCGGCCCTTTCGGGCGAGCAGGTCGGTCACCTCCAGGTAGTTGGCGATCCGGGCACTGTTTTTCACCGCGGTCTTGAGAAAGGCCAGGGTCATCCGCTCGGAGCTGTGCATGTGCGACTCCCAGAGCACCTGGGCCCCGGTGAGGCCACCAAGGGCCGAGAGCATGGGCACGCGGGCCAGTACCTCGCCGGGCGAGAGAAACCTGCGGGCCGGGGCCTGCTTGCCCGGATCGCGGATCAGGCCGGACAGGCCGATACAGCAGAGCGAATAGACCCCCATGGCCGCCTTCATGGCCAGGGCTCCCTTGGCAGGGGCAGAGTTGTCGGTGGGGATGAGAAAGGGCAGCCAGCGGGTCAAGTGCGGTGCCAGATGCTGAAAGATGGCCTGTTCACGGGCCGACTCCCGTACCTTCCATACCTGCCCCCTGGGCAGGTAACGGATACCGCCGTGCAGCAGTTTGGACGATGCCGACGAGGTGGCGCCACCAAAATCGTTCTTCTCCACCAGGGCCACGGCAAGCCCGCGCAGGGCCGCATCATGGGCAATACAGGCCCCGGTGATACCACCACCGATGACAAGAAGATCATATTCTCTGTTGGCCAGTTCCTGCAGATCCCGTTGCATGGTCACCTCAGTCATCCAGATGGGTGGTGGAGGGGGAACATCCGGCCCATGCCCCACCTGATCCTACCTCTTCAAAAGGAGCATGGTTGCCGGGATAACGGTTCGGCCCGGTCCGGCAACCGCCCTGATCGCGATCCGGTCGACAAAGAGGTCTGCCTGCCGGTCGAAACGGACATTGAAACTCACCTCGTTGTCGCGATCCAGAGTCATGCGCAGGGGAATACCCCTGTATCTGCTGCCGCGGATTTCGTTCAGACGAACCATTTTCCGGGCCAGGACCCGCCTGCCGTTGTCGGTGGTAACGGAAAGCCCGGCCACCACCGGATCGCCCGGGCCGCCGACCTCATGCCCTTCCGCACGCAGATAGAAAATGGCCTCGTAACTGCCGGCCGGGTACTTGCGATATGGGCCATACACCATTCGGCCGGCCGGGTCACGCAGAATACTGCAGTGCACAGCCTTGCCGGCCGAGGCAGCGGGATCGTTGACCAGGAAGCCGGTCTCGCCGAGCAGGCTTTCCGCCTCGAGCAGGGTATCAAACCTGTCCTGGTCCGCACAGGTCACCACCACCTTTTCCAGGCGCAGGTCACCCTTGCCGCTGTACCAGGTCCTGAATTCCATCTTTCGCAACCTGTCCAGGGAAAACCTGAGGGTAAAAGCCTGGTAGCCATCAGTGGTGAAATCCTTGCCCGAAAGTTCACGCTGGACCAGGATCTTCTGCTTCTCGTGGGCCAGGTAAGCGGCCACCTCCAGGCGGGCCACCTCCTCGTCACTGCCCGCCAGGCTTGAGCGCAGCTCGAAATAGACCTCGTAGTCACCGGGCGGCAGTTCAACGTAGGGACCATAGTTGAGATAATGGGAGCGGTCCCTGCCGGCCTTCGCCGTGAGCACCTGGCTGCCGATGCGGGGGTCCTTCTCCAGACGACCGGTGACATGGGAGAGGTGGGCCGCGGTATAGATGTCAGGGATGAAGTAGCGGCAGGTAGCCTTGTCCTCGGCCCTGGAGACCGGCACTGCCCTCTCCTTCACCCGAAACAGGTACAGCTTCCGGTTTTCCCGCACCAGCCCCGGAAGCCGGATCATGTTGCGCAGAGGAATATACTCCAGAAACGGTGAACTCATCAAATGCCGGACCGTGACCTGGGGCGGATAGGGACTGACCTTGGCCGGAAAGACATCGGGATTGTCGTGCACGGTGATGAAGCGGACCCCCATTGTTCGCAGCAGCTCGTACTGGGCCCGGTCGAGGAAGCCGCGGTTCAGTGTGGAGAGGGGCTTGTAGACCCTGTCCACGTACTCCTGGGTGACGATGGGAGTGTAGCCGTTCACCCGCCGCACCCGGTCCAGGGTGACATAGTACTCATACAGGGACGACTGGTGTGAATCGCCCGGCCAGAGCGGCAACTCCAGCAGCAGCTTATCGTCGATATGTTCGGAGATATAGTCGTAGACGGTCTGGCCACGGTCGAGGTTGGTCAGGGCAACCGGCTGCTGGGCCCCGAAATCGTACCAGGTGAGAACCGCGAGCAGGCCCAGGAAGCTGATCAGCACCACGCCGTTGCCCTGCTGGCGGAAGCGGAGCAGCATGTCGCGCACCGCAAAACCCGCCAGCACGGCTCCGGCCAGGAAGGCGATGGTCATGATCCGGTCCGGCACCCGGGGATAGTTGAAAAAGGGGAAATAGTGAAAAAACGGGATGTAGAGCGACGAGGCCCCGAAGGAAAGTCCGGCGCCGAGGATGAAGG
>JALSNC010000098.1 GCA_026987195.1 Desulfobulbaceae bacterium
AGGAAGACCGCCAGCAGGGACAGCTTCTTCTCGGCGGCAAAGTAGCGCCTGGATGAACCGCGCGGCACCCGGCCGTACACCCGGGCCGATAGCCGGGCAAAGGAGAACAGCAGCAGCAGAAACAGGGGCAGGGCCAGATACGGCGGCAGTGCCGGGGTCCCGGGAGCCGTGCTGGTGGAAAAGGCAAAGATCGCCACCAGGAAGTAGATGAGATTGTTATAGAACATGAGTCGATATCAGGTTGTCTCCGCAAGAGTTCACCGCTATCGGCAACCACCTAAAAAAAACCGATACTTTTGGTATAAGTGCAGTGGTGCCTCAGCTGTGCGTGATCGTGGCTGGCCGTCAGATAAATGAGCGCAGCGAGACTCCGATAGCCTGCTATGCGGCCAGTCACGAGCGCGTGCAGGTAAGCGCAGACTGCGGATGGCGTGCTGCTGAACCTTCGGGCGCGGCAGGCGATGCCTCCGGACAGGCCCGGGACGACGGACGTGGATCCGCCCGGGAGGATCGCCGTTGTTTCCCGTGCCTGTCAGGTATAAACCATCGCCGGGCCGGGCGCCACCCCCCTTTTCCGACCCTGGCCGTTATTGCCTGTGCCACAATCATTTTCGCTGTATCCCGAAAAATTCATTGACGCATTTCCCGATGCTGGTATTATAAAATGTTTCAATACGGATGGGCCTATAGCTCAGATGGCTAGAGCCACCGGCTCATAACCGGTCGGTCCCTGGTTCGAGTCCAGGTAGGCCCACCATGGCAATAACCTATCGGCACGCCGTCTGTCCGCGGCCGCCCATATTCCCGGGTCGCCGGTACAGCAACCCGTCAGGGCATGACGGCAGAAACACCGGACACAACCTTTCGGAGGAGCAGGACCATGCGTCCATGCGTTCTTCCGGCATACATGCGCAACCACTTGAAGACCAGCATCGGCGTTTGCCTATACCCGTCCTGCAGGCGGGAAAAACACAGAGTATCCGCGAAAGAGGTACATCCCCTGGAGGTTGTGCCTCTTTTTCTTTGCCAGGTATCCCATGTCGGCCACGGTTCAACATCTCATTGACATAGTACAGGAAATCGCACCCGACACCCTGGCGGAATCCTGGGACAACGTCGGCCTGCTGGTGGGAAGCGGCAAGAAAACGGTCCGTGGTGTCCTTCTGGGCCTGGACCCTCTTTCCTCCCTCCTAGACGAGGCCCGACGCCTTGACGCCAACCTGGTCATCACCCACCACCCTGCCATCTTCCGTCCCCTGGCCGCCATCCTCATCGACCATATCCCGGGCCGCTTCATCCGCACCGCCATTACCCGCGACATCAACGTCATCGGTTGCCACACCAATCTCGATGCCACCAACGGCGGGGTCAGCGATGTCCTGGCCGAACGGCTGGGTCTGCACCACATCGCCCCCCTGGTCCGCAGCGAGGAAAGCGGAGAAGAGGCCTGTTGCGGCCTGGGACGGATCGGCGATCTTGCGCAGCCCCTTGCCACCGATGCCTTCCTGGACCGCCTGCGTACGGCCCTGGAACCCCCATGGCTCCTGGCCGCCGGGCCACGGCCGGAGCAGATCGCCCGGGTTGCCGTCTGTGGCGGCTCCTGTTCGGAATTTGCCGAAAAGGCCCTGGCCGGAGGTGCCGACGTCTTTGTCACCGCCGAGGTCAAGCACGCCATTGCCCGTTGGGCCGAGGAGGCCGGCCTGTGGATCATCGACGGGGGGCACTTTGCCACCGAAAACCCGGCCATGGCGGCCTTCGGTGAACGACTGCGGACCGTGCTGGCCGCCCGGGGACATGATATCGCGGTACACGTGGCGCAGCAGGAAGCGCCACTGCAGACCATATGATGATACTGGCAGAGAGCGAGAATTGTACAACACACCTTTAGCCCCGGGAGCGGGCACAGCAAACGATGAAAACCGAAACAATGCCGGAGACCGGCGGAATAATCACCGCAGGCGGAAACTGATTCTGGTTTCCGGTTTCCGCCCTCTGGCTTCTGACTTCCGATCAACAAGGAGCGTACATTGAACGAAGAGATCAGCAAACTCATCGACCTGCAGGAAATCGACTCTGAAATTGCCGGCTTCAACCGGGAGATCCGGGACAGGCAGCAGGAGATCGCTGACCGGGAGCAGTCCATCGCCGACAAGGAGACGGCCATTGAAGAGTGCCTGGCCAGGACCGCGGAACTCGAGCAGAAGAAACGGGACGTCACTGCGGCCCATGAAGATGCGGGAGCCCGGATCAAGGAACGGCAGAACAAGATGATGCAGGTCCAGACCAGCCGCGAGCACCAGGCCCTGCTCAAGGAGATCGAGGAGAGCAAGAAACTGCTCAAGGAGACCGAGGAGCAGCTGCTCACCATCATGGAGCAGATCGAAAAGAAGAGCCAGGAGGCAGAGGAGCTGAAAAATCTCTGCCAGGGTGAAAAGGAACTGCTCAGCGAAGAACAGGAAAAGGTGAACAAGGCCATCAAGAAGATCGAAAGCCGCAGGAAGAGCGTCACCAGGAAACGCGATGCCCTGGCCGCCGAACTGCAGGCCTCCATCCTCAAGCGCTACAACATGCTGCTCACCAAGCGGGAGGGCCTAGCCGTTGTCCAGGCCGTGGACGGCGTCTGCCAGGGCTGCTTCATGGCCATTCCTCCCCAGCAGTTCAACGAGGTCCGCAAGGGCAGCAAGATGAACCTCTGCCCGACCTGCCAGCGTATCCTCTACTTCAAGGAAGAAGAGGCCGTTGAGGCATGAGAGCCCTCCGCAGGTGTCCCGGAAACGGGACGCCCTCTGCTGCCGGCTCCATACCGACGGCGCAGCCCGTGGCAACCCCGGCGAGGCCGGGGCCGGTATCGTTCTCTATGATGCAGACGGCCGGGAGCTTGCCGGACGGTGCTGGTATCTCGGCCGCTGCACCAACAACGTGGCCGAGTACCGGGCCCTGATCCTGGGGCTCGAGACAGCGCGTGAGACTGGCTGCGGCGAACTGCGTATCTTTCTCGATTCCGAGCTTGTCGTCCGCCAGATCCAGGGATCCTACCGGGTCAGGAGCGCCGACCTCAAGCCGCTCCATGCCCGGGCCATGAAGCTGCTGGCCGAATTCCGCCGCTGGAGTATCCGCCATGTGGCCCGGTCCGAAAACCGTCGCGCCGACGAACTTGCCAACCAGGGGATCGACGGGAAAAAGAACGTGGCAGGCAGATGCGTTCCAGGCTAAAATACAGTATGATCCATCCGGAGTCTACGTTTACCTGCACGCGCTCGCGGCTGGCCGCGATCACGCACTGCTGACGCACTGCTGAACTTTTCCCAAAAGTATCAGCATGTTCAGGTGGTTGCCGCTAGCGGTGAACTATTACGATTTTTCAGCTGCCATACAGAGCTTTCTGTCACCTGGAACCTGTCACCTGATTCGGGGTGGGTGCATGATCGCTCCGGCCGGCAAGGCCGGAGAGGAAAGTCCGAACACCGCAGGGCACGGTGGTTCGTAACGCGAACTCCGGGTAACCGGGGGAAAGTGCCACAGAAAATATACCGCCGATGGGACGCGGACGCGTCCACAGGCAAGGTTGAAATGGCGAGGTAAGAGCTCACCGCTTCCGTGGCGACACGGAAGGCATGGTAAACCCCACCGGGTGCAAGACCAAATAGGGAAGCGCCTGAAGGCGGCCCGCCTGATGCTTCCGGGTAGGTTGCACGAGGTGCCGGGCGACCGGCATCCCAGTCAAATGATCATGATCCGCGCAGGCGGAGACAGAATTCGGCTTACAGCCCGCCCCGTTTTTCAGGTGCCAGGGTCCAGGTGGCAGGTGAGCTAGCGGCAACACGCTTGAATAATAACGACTTCTTGTAACAGTTCAGCAGTGCGTCAGCTGTGCGTGATCGTGGCTGACCGGCTATAGCCCGCCTTGCGGCCAGCCGCGAGCGCGTGCAGGTAAGCGTAGACTCCGGATGGCGTGCTGCTGAACTGTTACGAACTTTTACCGCATATTGACCCTCTAAGACAGAGACCGGAGGCCATGCCGGGGTCTCCGCACGCTGCAGCCTGCCGACCGACCCGTATCCATGGAACGACACCAAAAGACCGCGGTGATCATCCCGGCCGCAGGCAGTGGCTCGCGCATGGGCGCCTCTGTGCCCAAACAGTTCCTCTCTCTTGCCGGTGAACCGCTGCTGGTCCGTACGGTGCGCACCTTTCTCCTCTCACCGGCCATCGACCTGGCCGTGGTGGTGGTACCGGCAGCGCACCGGGAAGAGACCAGACAGATACTGCAGCGCCATCTGTCCCCGGCTCTCTCCCGCCGAATCCTCTTCACCGTGGGCGGCGCCACCCGTCAGGACTCGGTTCGCTCCGGGCTCGAGGCCCTGCCGGCAGAGACGGACATCGTCCTGGTCCATGACGGCGCCAGGCCTCTGGTCAGCCAGGACCTGATCCTCCGCTGCATTACCGGGGCACGGGAGCACGGTGCCGCCATTGCCGCGGTGGCAGTCAAGGACACCCTGAAACGGGTCGATGGCCGGGGCTGCATCAGGGCAACCGTTGACCGTTCAGGACTCTGGCAGGCCCAGACTCCACAGGCGGCCCGGAGGGAACTTCTGCTCCGGGCCCATCAACAGGCGGCAGAAAAGGGTTTTGTCGGCACTGACGAGGCAGCCCTGCTCGAACATGCGGAGATCCCGGTCCGGGTCGTGGAGGGAGAGGAACAGAACATCAAGATAACCAGGCCCGGCGACATGGCCCTGGCGGCCGGCCTGCTGCAAAGGGAACACTCCATGAAGATCGGCCACGGATTCGACGCCCACCGGCTGGTGGAAGATCGCGACCTGGTGCTGGGCGGGGTTCGTATCGACTTCGAGCTCGGCCTGCTCGGCCACTCTGACGCCGACGTCCTCACCCATGCCCTGATCGACGCCATCCTCGGTGCTGTCGGCGCCGGCGATATCGGCCGTCACTTTCCCGACAGCGACCAGCGCTACCGGGGCATCTCCAGCATCAAACTGCTGCAGGAGACCGTCTCCCTGGCCGCGGAGCATGGCCTGCAGCTTGCCAACGGTGACATCACCATTATCTGCCAGCGGCCGCGCCTGGCCCCCTTTCTCGCTGCCATGCGCGACACACTTGCCGCAGCCTGCCGGGTGGCACAGGACCGGATCAACATCAAGGCCACCACCACCGAAAGCATGGGCTACACCGGACGCGGCGAAGGAATCGCCGCCCATGCCGTGGTCCTTCTCCAAGCCATTTCCCCTGGACAGTCTCCATGACAATAGACCGCGAACGGCTGGCAGAGACTTTCACCATGCTCTGCGAGATCGACAGCCCCTCCCGCAGGGAAGGGCGTATTGCCGAACAACTCAAGGAGATCTTTGCCGGCTTCGGCCCGGACGAGGCCATCGAGGACGACTCCGCCCGGGAGACGGGTTCGGAATGCGGCAACCTGGTGTTCCGTTTCTCCGGTGCCGCAGGCAAGAGACCGCTCTTCTTCAACTGCCACATGGACACGGTGGAACCGGGTGTGGGTGTCCGGGTCAAACGTAGCGGTGATCTCTTCACCAGTGCCGGCGACACGGTGCTCGGCAGTGACGACAAGTCCGGAATCGCCGCCCTGATCGAGGCCATGCGGGTGATCCGGGAGCAGGGGCTCGATCATGCGCCGGTGGAGTTCCTCTTCACCACCTGCGAGGAGATCGGTCTGCTGGGCGCCAAGGCCCTGGACCCGTCGCTGATCCGGGCCAGGGAGGGATATGCGCTTGACTCCAGCGGATTCGGCCGGGTCATCATCGGCGCGCCGGCATCCAACCGCCTCAGGTTCACGGTCCGCGGCGTGGCCGCCCACGCCGGCCTGCACCCGGAATGGGGCATCAATGCCATCGCCCTGGCGGCCCTTGCCATCAGCCGCTGCCCCTCGGGACGGATCGACCCCGAGTCCACGGTGAATCTCGGCACCATCCACGGCGGCACAGCCTCCAATATCGTGCCGGCAGAGGTTGTCATCGAGGGCGAGGTCCGCAGCCATTCCGAGCAGCGGCTGGAGGAACTGACCTGCCGCCTGGGCAATATATTCCGGGAGACAGTGGCCGAGTGGCACGATCCCGGCGGCGAGGCGCGCGGCAGGCCCGGCCTGGAGGTGGACGTGCAGGCCGACTTCCCCCTCATGCGCCTGTCGCGCCGGGATCCGGTGATCCGGCGCGTGCAACAGGCCGCGGCCGCCATTGGCATGAAATTGCGCATCGAGATCGCCGGCGGCGGTTCCGACGCCAACATCTTCAACGGCTATGGTCTGCAGACCGCCATCATCGCCACCGGCATGCGCCATGTCCATTCCACGGATGAAGAGGTCAGCCTCACCGACATGGTGGAACTGACCCGGCTGCTGATCGAGCTGATGACCATGGAGGCCGCCTGACCCTGACCGGAATCGCCACGGCCGGAAAGAACACGCTAACCCCTCACTTGATGACTAGCCATCGGTTTTTCCGGGCACAATGGTGCAAGCGCTCTCAGGGGCCGCAGATCCGGAGTCTACGCTTACCTGCACGCGCCCGTGACCGTCCGAAGCAGTGGCCAGGCTCAGGACAGTCCCCCGGAATCGAGCCAGGTAGCCCTTCACGCCCCCTTCCCGCTGGCCCCGCTGGCCAGTACCTCCCTGAGCACCCTGCTCAACTCGCCCATCCGATAGGGCTTGACCACCACGCCATGAAACCCGTACTCCTGGTAGTCCGCCATGATCCGGTGACTGGAATAGCCGCTTGAAACCACAGCCCGCACGCCGGGATCCAGCCGGCGCAACTCCTCCAGGGTCTCCCTGCCGCCCATGCCGCCGGGAATGGTCAGGTCCATGATGACCGCATCAAAGAGCTGGCCCCGTTCCATGGCCTCCCGGTATACCTGCACAGCCTGCCGGCCGTCAGCCACCGACTCCACCTCGTAGCCCATGGTATCCAGCATGGCGCAGGCAACACCACGCACCATCTCCTCGTCATCCATGACCAGGATCCGGCCGGCCGCGGTGCCCGGCGTCACCGGCGGCGGCGTCGCCTCCCCTCCGTATCGCTCGC
This sequence comes from Desulfobulbaceae bacterium, assembly GCA_026987195.1. Classification (GTDB taxonomy): domain Bacteria; phylum Desulfobacterota; class Desulfobulbia; order Desulfobulbales; family Desulfobulbaceae; genus DRKI01. Next base: position 7,056 of record JALSNC010000098.1, read on the forward strand.
CCTCGGTACAGGCGGGCAGGTAGACATAGAAGACAGTGCCGCTCCCCACCACCGAATCCACGGTGATGTGGCCGCCGTGCTTGCTGATGATGGCGTAGCAGATGGCCAGTCCCAGGCCGTTGCCCGCCTCCTTGGTGGTGAAGTAGGGGTCAAAGATCTTGTCCAGGTGGTCCGGCCTGATCCCGACTCCGTGGTCTTCCACCGAAATCTGGATATAATTGCCCGGTGTCAGCGGCAGGGAGGATTCACCGGTGACCTCGTAATTGACGGCACCGATCCTGAGCCTTCCGCCCTCGGGCATGGCCTGCATGGCGTTGATGACCAGGTTGTCGATCACCTGGCCCACCTGGCCCACGTCGGCGCGGGTCAGCCAGAGGTCGGAGGCGATTTCAAAGGTGGCCTGGATGCGGGAACCGCGCAGGACAAAACCGGCAGACTCCCGGATCACGCTGGAAAGGTCCACGGTCTGACAGACCGGGGCGCCACCGCGGGAAAAGGTCAGCAGCTGCTTGGTCAGGTCCCGGGCCCGCAGGCTGGCCTGTTCCGCATCGGCAATGTGGCGGTAGTGGGGATCGCTCTGGCGGGAGGTGATCCGGGCCAGGGAGAGATTGCCGAGGATGGCCGTGAGCAGGTTGTTGAAATCATGAGCAATACCGCCGGCCAGCACGCCCACCGACTCCAGCTTTTTCGCCTTGGCCAGTTCCTCCTCCATCTTGCGCTGCTCGGAGACATCGGAGAAGACCAGGACCGCGCCGATCACCTGTTTGCGGTTGTCGGTGAGCGGCGCGCAGCTTTCGGTGACCAGGGTCTCGCTCCCGTCCCTGGCCCGCAGGATCAGGTCGCCGCGAACCAGTTCCGGCCGTTCCTGTTCCAGAATACGGGCCACCGGATCGAGGATCTCCCTGCCCGTCCCCATGCTGACCACCCGGAAGATCTCGCTCACCGGCCGGCCCACGGCCTCTTGCTCGCTCCAGCCGGTGAGCTGCTCGGCCACCCGGTTGACCAGCACCACCCGGCCGTCAATATCGGCGGCGATCACGCCGTCGGCAATGGACTGCAGGGTAACCTGCAGCCGTTCCGACTCGGCGGCCAGCTGCTGTTCGGCCTTTTCGCGGCTGACGATCTCCCGGTTCAGATCCTTGATCCGCTCGCCGATGGTGGCGGCCATGCGGTTGAAGCCGCGGATCAGATCGCCGATCTCGTCTTCGCGCCGCACCTCCAGCTCCTCCACCCGTTCACCCTGCCGCATCCTGCCCATGACCTCGGCCAGCCGATGCAGCGGCCCGGCGATGGAACGGGACATCAGCCAGGTCAGGAGCAGGGCCAGGACCATGGCGGCACCGAAGATGGACAGCATCAGGTTGCGGACACTGGTGACCAGGTTGTGGAAAGAGGAAAGCGGCCGAAAGCAGAGGATGGCGGCAACGGGCTCTTCCTCCGGCGTATCCAGGGGCATGTAGTCGTAGACCTGCTCCTCCCTGTTGCCGGGCAGAAACAGCTTGCCCACCTTGCTGACACCGGTCTTCCTGCAGTAATCCAGGGGAACGGGAAAGCGAATGCCCCGCAGCCGCCGGCCGGAGGCCCTGTCCAGGATCGAGGTCATGGCCACCCGGTTGCCGGCCACCAGGGCGACACCATCACCGTTGGCAGCCTCCTGCAGCCGGTCCAGAAGACGGTGGTTGTCGGTCACCATGGTGCCGCCGAAGACCATGCCCACAACCTTGTCCCTGATGATGATGGGGCTGGCCGCCTCGATGGCCAGCACCGGCGCATCGGTTATATCCTTGCCCCGGAGCTCGAGGAAACGGAGCAGGGTGGCATTCTCCTCCAGCATGGTGCCCGCCGAGTAAAGACCGCTGAGCATGCCTTCCTCGATGATGGGATGGTCAAAGAAGTCCCCGCCCAGGCTCGAGCCGGGAAAGGGCGACACCTTCAGCTCGCCGAGACCGTCGGTGACCAGGAGGAAATCAAGCTGGTACTGGGTGGACAACTGGTCGAGATGGTTGCGAAGCTGGCCGAAAATACCAAGGCGCAGCGTGGTTTTGACGGTATTGTCCAGGGAAACGGCATGGATGGCCGCCCCCACCCTGGCCACCTCGTTACGGTAGCTGAGGGAGGCGGCAGAGACATCGGCGTGGAGCTGCCGCCGCATGTCGTCGCCAAGATGCTCCTTGAGGACGTGCACGGCGCCCCAGGTGGCAAGGATCATGGGCAGCAGGACAGAGAAGAAGGTCAGTACCTGCAGACGACTGCGCAGGGAATAGAGCAGCCATCGCCGGCGCCGGCCGTGGCCGGAATCCTGAGAATGGGCAGAAAAGCCGGTCATCGCGCCCTTTCCGGCTCCATCCGGTCATAGACCAGGCGGGCGGCCTCAAGGATATCCACCGGCACCCGGATGCCGAGCTGCCGGGCCCTGGCAAGGTTGATGGCGATATAGGACTCTGCCGGTTTCTCGACGGGGATCTCGCCCGCATCGTCCCCCCTGAGGACCCGGACCAGTTGCCGTCCCAGCTGATGACCGCTAGCCACCAGGTCGATGCCGGCAGAGACCAGGTAACCGTAACGTACCCAGTCGGTGAAAAAGGTGAAGCCGGGCTTGGTCTGGTTCGCAAACAACCAGGTCAGCGTATCGGCCAGGGGCCTGACCGAGCCGTCGGCGTTGCGCAGCCCCAGGGGACCGGTGACCGCGATCATATCCACGGCCGGGTCCGCATCGAGCCGGCGGATGAGGGTCTGCAGTTCCGCAAAGGTGGCCACATGTCTGACCCCGATGGAGGTGATCGGACACTCCCTGGTGCACAATTTCACCTCCCGGACGAACTCCTCGCTCATCATCTGCAGCCAGGGCTCGGTATCGGAGGTGACCACCACCAGACGGCGGGCAGCGGGCACGACCTCGTGGGCCGTCTCCAGGGTCCTGACGTAATCCACCTCCTCGGTGACGCCGGTCACGTTGTGACCCGGTTTTTCACGGGAGATCATGAAGGGCCTTGCACGGTTGTAGATCTCCGGCCGGACGCTGATCCCTCCGAACAGCACCGGAGTGTCGCCGTCGACCAGGGACGGCAGCACCTCGGCCACGGCCGGATCATCCAGGATCACCACCACGTCCGGGGCAAGACACTTCACCGCGCCCAGGGCCTCCCGGCCCTGGACCCTGATCTGCTCCGGTGTCGTGTACCTCTGCCTGGTCTCCATGTAGAAACGGCTGATGCTGATGTTGCGGTTCTCGAAAAAACCATTTTTTTTCAGCTCATCGAGGATGCCCCGTTCCAGGACGGCACCGGATCCGATTCCCTTGCCATAGCTGTGGATGATGAGCACATGGAGCCTTTTGAGCATGGTGCCGGGCAGCATCGTCTCGAAGACCTGGTCGGCCGCGGCCAGCAGGTCGGTGGGGATGGCGATGCCGAGTTGCCTGGCCCTGGCCATGTTGAAGACAATGGCATAGTCGGAGGTGTCCTCGATACTGATCTCGCCCGCCGGCGTCCCCTGGAGAACGCGGGCCACCCGGTCGGCCACCTGCCCGCCCATGGAGACGAAATTGACCGACACCCCGCCCAGAATCCCCATCTTGGAGACAACATAGTTGACGGCCATGCCCGGTTTTCTCCCGTGGCGCAGGGTCCAGCGGAACAGGTCCTCTCCGGTGACCATGGAGCCGTCGGCCGCGGGCAGGCGGACCGCCACCGGATAATAGGCGCCGATCTCGGGATCACTGTTGATACGAAGGATAAACCGCCTGTACTGGGCAAAGCTCCCGGCCTGCCAGATGGAGTAGAGGATATCGGTCTCGTTGGCAAACAGTTCCTCCTGGATCTGCCGCTTGATGGCATAGCCGGTGGGCGAGTCGTCGACTATGAAGACCACCCGTCGCAGACCGGGCACGATCTCTTTCATCAACTGCAGCGACTTGTCGATATAGAGCCGCTCATGGACGCCGGTGACGTTGTGGCCGGGCTGTGACCGGCTGCGCATGAATTCACGCGCCCGGTTGTAGAATTCCGGCTGATTGTTCATACCGGAGAAGACCACCGGGATTTCAGTATCCACCAGCGGCATCATCACCGTGCGGATGGCGTTGTCGTCCATGGTGACCACCACGTCCGGCTGCATCGCCGCCACCAGTTTCAGGGCCTCCCTGCCCCTGGCCCGGATCTGTTCGGGACTGGTGTATCGCCGCTTGGTATCCATATAGAACCGCCGGATATCCACGGTCCTGCCGTCGATGTAGCCATGCCGCGCCAGTCCCGCCACAAGTCCCTTGTCCTCGGGCTCGGAGGCCAGGTTCTCCGGATCATAGCTGTGGATGACCAGGACCACCGGCACCCTTGCCGCCAGACACCGGCCGGCCGGCAATCCGGCGGCCAGCCAGACGGCGAGCGCCAGGACGAGAAGGAAGATCGAGGGTAAGCGCTTACACCATCGTGGCCGGACAAACCGATGGTGAGCCATCCCGTGAGGGGGTACGATCAGGGACTGTCGCAGATTCACCATCACAATGCCTCTTCCAGGACCACGGTACCGGGCGTGCCCTCCCGCACCTCGCCGACCACCACCGCGTCGGAGGCGGGATTCTCGGCCCGTAACCGCTCCAGCAGCAGCTGCGCCGCTGCCGGCGTGAGGGCAAAGAGCAGCCCGCCCGAGGTCTGCGGGTCAAAGACCACCATCTCTTCCACCGCATCGGCCGGCAGCCGGCTGTGGAACCAGGGAGCATAGTGACGGCGGTTGGTGTAGGCGCCCTCGGGGATGATGCCCATGGCGACGAAATCGGCAACCCCGGCCAGGAGGGGCAGGCGCCCGCCATCCAGATGGATGGCGACCCCGGAGGCCGCCGCCATCTCATGGGCATGCCCGGCCAGGCCGAAACCGGTGATATCGGTACACCCGTGTACCGCCACCTCGGACCGGGTGCGGAACTCTTTGGCACTGACGATCTCGGCCGGCAGCCGGTTCAGGGTGGCCATGGTCTCCACCAGCCGCTGCCCGGTGGCTGTGTCTGCCAGGCCGCCCTTGATCGCCGTGGACAGGATGCCGGTCCCCAGGGGCTTGGTCAGGACCAGGAGATCACCGGGCCGGGCACCGCTGTTGAGGAGCACCCGGTCCGGATGGACGATACCGGTGACCGCAAGCCCGTACTTGAGCTCCGTGTCCTCGATGGAATGTCCGCCGACCAGGAGCGCGCCTGCCTCCCTGATCTTGGCAAGCCCCCCTTCCACCACCCGGCGGAAGATCTTCTCCTCCATGGTCCGGACCGGGCAGGCAAGGATATTCATGCAGAGCAGGGGCCTGCCGCCCATGGCATAAACGTCCGAGAGCGCATTGGCCGCGGTGATCTGGCCAAAGGCGTAGGGATCGTCGACAATGGGGGTGAAAAAATCCAGCGTCTGGATGAGGGCCGTGGTGTCATCGAGGCGATAGACACCTGCATCATCGCAGGTCTCGCTGCCGACGATCAGGTTGCTGTCCGTGGGCAGGTTCAGTCCGCAGAGTATCCGGCCCAGGTCCCCCGGGCCCAGCTTGGCGGCTCAGCCGGCAGCGCGAACGGTGCGGGTCAGCCTGGTGGTATCGTCATACATATCCGGTAGATTCTCAGCGGGAAATGGTCATCATGTATGGTTTCATGGGAATATTCTACCAAATCTCCCTCTATTTTGTTGAAAAAAAATCAGTAATCTGGTTTGAAATAATCTTCACGTCCGTCCAGGCCATTGCCTGGGGCCGTGATCCTGGGAATCCGTCTTGCCCGGCACCCGGCGGGCGGTAAGCGCTCACAGGAACCGCATCTTTGCACGGTCGTGCCTGCCCGCATAGGTAGGCTATAGCGGTCAGGCACGCCTGCACAAATCTGCAGCCCCTGAGAGTGCTTACACCATTGTGGTCGAGAAAACCGATGGTTGGTCATCCCGTGAGGGGTTTCGGCGGGCGCTCTGCAGGGAGAACCAGAGAATCGCGTATATGGAGGCACAAGGAGTCCATCTTTGTGCCTCGTCACTTTTCAGACAAGACCTGCGTTGCGCGGGACCCGGCAATGGAACAGCAACACCCTGATTACAGCAGGTGGGGCAAACCCCGCCACGAATGCGGTATCTGCGGCATCTTCGGTCACGAGGATGCCTCGAAACTGACCTACTTCGGCCTCTATGCCCTCCAGCACCGGGGCCAGGAAAGCGCCGGCATCGTTGCCAGCAATGGCCGGCGGGTCCGGATCCACAAGAACATGGGCCTGGTGCCCGAGGTCTTCTCCGAGCAGACCCTGCAGCATCTCTCCGGCCACCTGGCCGTGGGCCATGTCCGCTACTCCACCACCGGCGAGTCCAACATCATCAACACCCAGCCCTTCCTGGTCACCCACAAGGGTATGCCCCTGGCCGTGGCCCACAACGGCAACCTGGTCAACTCCATCGACCTGCGCCGGCATCTGGAGGAAAAAGGCGCCATCTTCCAGACCACCATGGACAGCGAGATCGTGGTTCACCTCATGGCCCGGACCCTGGACATGGGGATCGCCCGCGCGGTCAAGGAATCCTTTGCCTGCATCCGCGGCGCCTATTCGCTGCTCCTCATGACCCTGGATGCCATGATCGCGGTCCGGGATCCCAACGGTTTCCGCCCCCTGTGCCTGGGCCTGCTCGACAACGGCGCCCACGTGGTGGCCTCGGAGACCTGCGCCCTGGATCTCATCGGCGCCGAATATGTCCGCGACGTGGAGCCGGGCGAGGTCCTGATCATCAACCGTGACGGTATCGAATCGATCTTTCCCTGGACACCGCGCAAGAAGAGCTACTGTATCTTCGAGCATGTCTACTTCGCCCGCCCCGACAGCGATATCTTCGGCCTCAACGTCTATGCGGCCCGCAAGCGTATGGGCCAGATCCTGGCCCGGGAGGCGAAGATCGACGCCGACTTCGTCATGCCCTTTCCCGATTCCGGCAACTATGCCGCCATCGGCTATTCGCAGGCCTCGGGCATCCCGCTCGAGATGGGCATGATCCGCAACCACTACGTGGGGCGGACATTTATCCAGCCGTCCCAGTCCATGCGGGACTTCTCGGTCAAGGTCAAGCTCAACCCGGTCCGCTCCCTGCTCAAAGACCGGCGGGTCATCATTGTCGAGGATTCCATCATCCGCGGCACCACCGGCCGCAGCCGGGTCCGTTCCCTGCGCGATGCCGGCGCCCGGGAGGTGCATATGCTGGTAAGCTGCCCGCCTACCTGCCACGCCTGTTACTATGGCATCGATTTCCCGTCGAGCAAGAAACTGATCGCCGCCACCAACACCCTGGACGGCATCCGCGACCACCTGGGCCTGGACTCGCTCACCTACCTGAGTCTGGACGGCCTGGTCGAGGCCACCGGCCTGCCCCGGGACCATTTCTGCCTGGCCTGTTTCAACGGCGAGTACCCCATCGAGCCCGACCCCGAATTCCGCAAGGATGCCCTCGGTTGCGGCTGCGGATCCTGAGCCGCACGGACAGAACGGTTTTCCCTTTACCGGACATTGCCCTGACATGGCCGAAATCATCATAGACACCTATCTCTGCAGCGGCTGCGCCACCTGTGTCGAGATGTG
>JALSNC010000099.1 GCA_026987195.1 Desulfobulbaceae bacterium
CGGTGGTCCTGGCCGCCGGCGGCGAGGTGGAGGCGCATCTGGCCCTCTCCCGCGGTTATCTTTTCCTGCAGCCCGCACCGGGGGGGCTTCCTGTCCTGCATAACAACAGGGTGGTCGTCAGCTCGGTCTGGATCAAGTCCGGCGATCTGGTGCGGATCGGCGACAGCCTGCTGCGTTTTTATCTTTCCGGCGACCTGGTGGAGATCCGGGTCAGCGACGCGGCCGGGACAGGAGACAACGGGCCCGATCCTCCTGCGCCGGCCGTGCCGCCGCCGCGGGAGCATCTGCCCGGGGTCGGGCCAGGAGTGCCGCCGCCGCGCAGGCGATGGCTGTGGGCGCTGACCGCGTTCCTGTTTCTTCTCCTCCTGTTGAGCGCGGTCTTTGTTCTCACCGCCCGGACCGTCGAGATCGACATCCGTCCGGCCCCGGACACCCTGGCAGTGCGCGGTTTCCCGCCCCTCCTCCGCCTGGGCGATCGTTTCGTCGGCCTGGCCGGTACCTACCGGCTCCATGCGGCACGGGACGGTTACCTGGATCTGGAGACAACGGTGACCGTGACGGCGCAGGGACGCAGTCGCTTTGCCTTTACCCTGGAGAAAAAGCCCGGTATCATCCAGATCGTGACCAGCCCGGCCGGGGCCACGGTGCGGATCGACGATCGTCCCGCCGGTGTCACGCCCCTGGAGGGGCTCGAACTGGCGGCCGGGCAGCACCATGTCACGCTCCGGCTCGCCCGTTACCTGGACCTGGAGCAGGACGTGAACGTGGAGGGACTGGGGCGCCGGCAGCGGTTTTCCTTCACCCTTGCTCCCGGCTGGGGTGAGGTCCACCTGGTGTCCGATCCTCCGGGAGCGGTGGTCCTGGCGGGCGGGGAGGAGGCGGGACGTACGCCCTGCACCCTGGAGCTGATGGCGGGCCATCATGATCTGCTGCTGCGCAGGCCCGGTTTCAGCGACGGATCACTCGCCATCGAGGTCACCCCCGGCGGCCGTCACCGGCCGCCCCCGGTGGAACTGGTACCCTCACCGGCCCGGGTAGCGTTCAGCTCGAACCCGGCCGGTGCCGCCCTGACCGCTGACCGGGTCTTCCTGGGCTCGACACCGCTTTCCGCCACCGTGGCCCCGGGCCGGGAGCACGAGTTCCATTTCCGCCTGGCCGGGTACCGGCCGCTGACCATCCGCAGGTCCTTTGAGCCGGGATCGGACAACCGGCTGGCCGTGACCCTGGAGGCGCAGTACGGGACAGTCTTCCTCAGCAGCGAGCCGCCGGATGCCGAACTCCTGGTGGACGGAAGGCCACACGGTCCGGCCACCGGCCGGCTTCGGCTCACCGCCACCGGCCACCTCCTGACGGTCCGAGCCAGGGGCTACCGGGCCGAGACCAGGAAGGTGAGCCCCCTGCCCGGCACCCCCCTTCATGTCGATATCCGCCTGGAACGTGAAGGGGATGGGCATATCGGGGCAGATACGGCGGCAGCCGGCCCCGGCGGGAGGGGACAGGGGCCGGAGATGATCGTTCTCGGCCCGGCCCGTTTCCGGATGGGCGCCTCCCGGCGTGAACCAGGTCGCCGCGCCAACGAACAGCAGCGCGACGTCGAACTCAGGCGGCCCTTTGCCCTGGCTCTGCGTACGGTGACCAATGGCGAGTTCCGTCGTTTCCGGCCAGGGCACCACTCCGGGACCGTGGCCGGCCATTCCCTGGATACGGAAAATCAGCCCGTGGTCAACGTGAGCTGGGACGATGCGGCCCGCTACTGCAACTGGCTCAGCGACCGGCAGGGGCTGTCCCGTTTCTACCGGGAGCGCTCGGGCCACATGGTTGCGGTCTCGCCTGTTACCGGCGGCTACCGGCTGCCCACCGAGGCGGAATGGGCCTATGCGGCGCGGGTGGCCGGAGGCGGGCATTCGGCCCGCTATCCCTGGCCGGGCGCCTTCCCACCGCGGATAAAGGCCGGCAACTTTGCCGACGAGTCGGCCCGGGGCCTGCTCAGCGTGGTGATCAGCGGCTACAATGACGGCTACGGCGTCACCGCGCCGGTGGCCTCCTTCCCGGCCAATGGGGCCGGATTTTTCGACCTGGGCGGCAATGTGGCCCAGTGGTGCCACGATTTCTACACCCCCACGCCCGGTCTCGGCATGGCGGTAAGGGCTGTTGATCCCATGGGTCCTGCCAGCGGCAGCCACCACGTCGTGCGGGGATCGGGCTGGCGGGATGCCACCATCACCGAACTCCGTCTCAGCTACCGGGGCTACAGCCGCAAGGGCCGGGACGATCTCGGTTTCCGGGTGGCCAGGTATCTGGAGGCGCAAGGCGGCCCGCAGGAGCGGACACGACAAAGATGAACGTAACCCCTCACGGGATGGCTGACCATCGGTTTGTCCGGCCACAATGGTGTAAACGCTCTCAGGGCCGCAGATTCGGAGTCTGCGCTTACCTGTGCAAGGCGTGTCTGACCGCAGGTAAGCGACCGCAGGGAGACTCCGATAGCCTGCCTGTGCGGGCAGGCACGACCGTGCAAAGAGGTAAGCGAAGACTCCGTCCGGCTCCTGTGAGCGCTTACCGGCGAACTGCATGTACGCCTCTGCCTGGCCGACACCGCTGCGCCTTGTATATCGAACGTTTATGCCTGGCCATCCTTGGAGTGTGATGAACTTTTTACGAGTCCATCAAAAATGAAGAGCGACAAGATCATGCAGACAGCCGGTGTTTTTCTCTGGCTCCTCTTCCTGGTCGTGCCCCCGGCCCTGGCAGGTGAGCGGGCCGCAGCGGTGCCGCCGAAACCGCAGACCGGCAGGCCGGTGCCAGGGCCGAAACCGGCTCCGCCAACGCGGCCCCGGCCGACGCCGAGCTTCACACCGTCCGAGAAGATCGGCGCCGACACGGTGATCGCCCTGCCGGTGGATATCTGATCCGGCCACCGGTATGCCCGAGCAGAGAGCAGAGGAGTTCCCATGCCGAGAAAACTGCCCCTTGAACTGATCTACCAGGTCTTTGCCCTGCTGACGGCCTTTGTTCTGGTCCATGGCGTCTACATCACCCTGGTCCGTCCCCGGGCCGAGGCCTTTCTGGTCCGGGAGCAGGCGGCCCTGCGCGAGAATCCCCGGCATGTGCAGCAGCGGAACTTCTACGTGGTCCTCAAGGACTATGAACAGGAGGCCTGCCTGGTGCTGCTGCTCTGGGCCCTGACCATCCTCGGCTACAAGGGGATTTCGGTATGGCGGCAGCAACGGCTCCTGGACCGTGACCTGCTCCGGTTGCCGGCCGGCCTGCCCATCGGTCCGGAGGACAGCAGCGAACTCGAACAGCGGCTGCAGGAGCTGCCGGCGCCGCAGCGCAGCCTTCTCCTGCCCCGGGCCCTGCGCACTGCCATCCTCCGCTTTGCCGCCACCCGCAATGTCCAGGACGCGGCCACCGCCCTGCGCGATGTCTGCCGTTCCGAGGGTGAACGACTGGAATCAGAACTCTCCACCATCCGCTATATCGCCTGGGCCATCCCTTCGGTGGGTTTCATCGGCACGGTGCGCGGCATCGGTGCCGCCCTGGCCCAGGCCAACCGGGCCGTGGAGGGCGATATCACCGGCGTCACCCAGAGTCTGGGGGTGGCCTTCAACTCCACCTTTATTGCCCTGGTGATCTCCATTGTCCTGATGTTCTTCATCCATCAGCTCCAGCTCATGCAGGAGCGGCTGGTGCTCGATACCGAGAGCTACGGTGACCACCACCTGGTCTCCCGCCTCCGCAGCAGGCCGCCTGTCTAGACGTAAGCGGTCCAGGCACCGCACGG
>JALSNC010000100.1 GCA_026987195.1 Desulfobulbaceae bacterium
TCGTGGTCCGGCATTCGCCGGAACTGGCCGCCTTCAATGCCATCCTGGTCATGTTCGTCATCATGCTCCTCCAGGAGCCGGTCATCGCCTACCGGGAGAAAAAGCCGCTGTGGCCCGCTTTCCTGAAATCCTGCCGCAATATCCTGGAATCCCTGGTGTCAGGAGCGCGGAACATGGTGGCCGTTGCCCTGGCCACGGCCGCGGCCGGCATTATCGTCGGCGTGGTCGCCCTGGGGCTCGGCAACCTGATCTCGGAGATCATCGATGTCCTCTCCATGGGCAATGTCTTCCTGATGCTGGTCATCACCGCCCTGGCCAGCCTGATCATCGGCATGGGGCTGCCCACCACGGCCACCTACATCGTCATGGCCTCGCTGACCGCACCGGCCATCGTCAACATCGGTGCCATGCAGGGTTTCATCGTGCCGCTCATGGCCGCGCACCTGTTCTGCTTCTACTTCGGCATCCTGGCCGATGATACTCCGCCGGTGGGGCTTGCCGCCTATGCCGCCGCTGCCATTGCCAAGTCACCGCCCATCGCCACCGGCATCCAGGGATTCATGTACGACATCCGTACCGCCATCCTGCCGTTCATGTTCATCTTCAACTCGGACCTGATCCTTCACAATGTCAACTCCTGGAGCCAGGGCATCCTCATCTTTGTCATGACCTGCCTGGGCAACTTCGCCTTTGCCTCGGCCACCCAGGGCTGGTTCATCGCCAGAAACAAGGTCTGGGAGATCCCGCTCTTTCTCTGCGTCTGTTTTATCCTCATGCGGCCGGACCAGATCGCCGCCTGGCTGGGTATGCCCCATGAGCAGCGCTACTGGACCTATCTCATCGGCCTGGGCCTCTATGGCGCCCTCTACCTGATGCAGCGGCCACGGATGCCACAGGAGCAGGCTGCCGCGGCCTGAAGCAGGGGGCAGGGGTCTTCGTGCCGTCCGGGGTGGTGATGATGGCGGTTTCCGATACCGGGTCTGTTTGCATGGTCTGTTGAGGCCGGAGCCTGATACTCTGGTCCGGCTGTGCTGGTTTATCACGGGAGAAACACGATGCTGAACGTACAAAAGATCATGGTGCCCCTGGCGTTTTCCCCCTTTTCGAAAAACATCCTCGAGTATGCCGCCGGTCTGGCCGAGGCCCTGGGAGCGGAGCTGATCCTGGTGAACGTGATCAACGAACGTGACCTGGAGGCGGTGCAGCTCATCACCTCGTTCGGCTACGACGTGGACGAGGAGCATTACCTGCAGGAGATCCAGAAACAGCGCATCGGAGAGCTGGAGAAGATGATCGGGGAGATCGATTTTCCCGAGGAACGGATCCGGGCCGTGTTCCGCGTGGGACGGCCGGCCAGGGTGCTGCTCCATTTCGCGGTGGAGGAAGAGGTGGACATGATCGTCATGGGCATCCGGGCGCGGTCGGAGATCGCCCATGCCTTCACCGGGTCGGTGGCGGAGAAGCTCTTCCATCGCTCGCCCATCACCATTGTCTCCTACCGCGACGAGGAGAATGCCGCCAGGCTGCGCCGGCGGCTGCACATGGATCAGCAGTAAGGAGTGTCAGGAGTTACTGGCGCGGTTCCGCCGGGAGCGGGCACCTGGCGGCAAGCAGGGGGAGAAAGTTGGCCAGGAGCAGGGTCCTTGCGGCGAGGCTGTCGCGGCGCATGTACTCGCGGTCGCTGTGATCGAATTCGCCCACCGGGCCGAGGCCGTCCAGGACCGGCAGCCCTTCCCCGGCCAGGGTGTTGGCGTCCGAGACGCCCCGGCGTACCTCTTCCCGCACCTCCATGGCCAGTGACGCCGCCACCTCCGCCAGCAGGGAGAAGAGCTCCCGGTTGGCCGCGGTCGGCTCCATGACCGGCCGCTCGTTGGTGATACTCAGCTCGCAGCGGGTACCCGGTATGATCACGGTGGCGGCGATACGGGTTATTTCCCGCCGCAGCCATTGGCCCGCCTCCCTGTCCGGGTATCTGCTGTCGATGAGGGCCATGCCGTGCTCAGCCACCGTGTTGGGGCCGATACCGCCTTCCACCCTGCCCACGTTGACGACAATGCCCCTGTCCGGGGCATTGCATGCCTCTATGCGGATGATCTTCTCTGCCAGTTCCAGGACCGCACTGGCCTTGGCATGTCCGGCAAAGGCGGCATGGCCTGCCGTGCCGTGCACATCGAGCCGGAAGCCGGTCTTGCCCCTCCGTCCGGTCACCACCTCGCCTGCCATACCACCGCATTCGGTCACCAGCGCGCAGCAGCAGGTGCGGGCCAGCCGTCTGAGCAGCGGGATGGAGGAGGGAGAGCCCACCTCCTCGTCGGAGTTGAACAGAAGAACCAGGGGCAGGTGGTCCAGGAGACCGGTCTCCGCCAGGCAGCGGACCGCGCCCATGGTCACCACCAGGCCACCTTTCATGTCGATGACACCGGGGCCGATGATCCTGTCACCCTCCTGGCGGCAGGTGGTAAAATCGCTGTCCTCGGGAAAGACGGTGTCCATGTGGCCGCAGATCAGGATCAGCCGTGAGGTGGTGGCTGTCGCCGCCCTGGTCCGGAAGACCAGGTGATCGCCGAACTCGCCGCCGTCGATCTGCTCGCAGGCCAGGGGCAGGTCGGCCAGGGCAGCGCGGATCCGTGCCCCCACCCGGTTCACCCCGGCCCGGTTGCGGCTGCCGCTCTGGATGTCAACCAGCTCACGCAGCAGGTCGAACAGCTCCTGTTCCCTGGTGCGGGAGAGACGGGGCAGGACGATGCTCACGACCGGTAGCGGGCAAAGGAGAAGTTGCTCTCGCCATAGACATCGGCGTCGGCGTCCGGGTAGCGGACCTCCTCGCCGTTCCAGGGCTTGCGCAGGATGAGATCATTGCCGTCGCGCCCCACCACGTTGCTGCGGTGCATGGGGATCTTGCCGCCGGCCGTGGCGATGTAGCGCGGTATGGCATCGCCGACAATATTGCCGTACATGGACTCGACGATATCCCTGCCCTTTTCCACCGGTACCCGGAAGTGGGCGAACTGCGGATTGCGGTAGGAGCAGTTGAAGATGTAGTAGGGCCGCACGCAGGCCTCCTGGATGGTCTCGCAGAGCTTCCACATCTTCACCCGCGAATCGTTGATGCCACGCAGGAGCACGGCCTGGTTGAGGACGGCAAAGACCCGCCTGGCGATGTCGCGGAAGGCCTGCTGCGAGACCGGGGTGATCTCCCGGGCCGTATTGATCTGGGTCACCACGCGCAGGGGCTTGATGTCGTTGGATGCCTCGAGGATATCGAGCAGCTCGCTGTCGATGCGCATGGGTGCGGTCACCGGCACCCGGGTGCCCAGTCGCTTGAGGCGCACATGGTCGATCGAGTCGAGCTGTTCCAGCAGCCAGCGCAGCATGGAGTTGGGCAGGACAAGGGCGTCGCCGCCGGTGATAAGGACGTCGCGGATCCGCGGGTTGGCGCGGATATAGTCCAGGGCCTCGCTGTAGGCGTCCTTCGAGAACACCCTGTCCTTTCTGCCGATGTGGGCGATGCGCAGGCAGTGGGTGCAGTACATGGCGCACATGTTGGTGCTCTTGATGGTCACCACCCGGGGATAGAACTGGTCCACCAGGCGGGCCGGCGAGTGGTCCGCGGCCACGGGCGGGATCTCGATGCCGGCATTGTCCACCATCTCGCCGGTGGGCACCGACTGGAGCATGACAGGATCGTTGATCTCGCCGGGCATGATCAGGCTGGTGTAGTAGGGGGTGAGCCGCATGCGGTAGTTCTTCGTCACCCGGGCGATATCGGCCACTGCCGCGGCCGGCAGATCGATGAGCCCGGCCAGTTCCTCCACCGAGCCGATGGCGTGCCGGATCTGGCCGGCAAAGGAATTCCAGGCCGCATCGTCCATGCCCAGGGAGGTGCGGATCCGCTGCTGGTTCTCAAGAACCCTGTCCCAGAGCTCGATGCCCGAGGGGGCCTCGACATCCTTGCGCTGCAGGTACTCGTCCACCCGGGCATTGGCCTGCTGAACGATCGCAAGCGCCCTGCCCACCCGGCCGCCCACCGAGACCATGTGCTCGTCGATCTCCTGGTGCCTGCGGGCAAGGGCGGCGAGATGTTCCCTGGCAATGCCGAACCGGTCCGCGCCGATCCCCTGCCGGTCGCGAAGATCCTGCAGGGCCCGGAAGAGCTCGACAATGGGCGCGGTCCGTTCCCCCTGGCCGGCTGCGGCAAGGAGACTGTCTATCCGGGTACGTTCTTCGGGTTCCGGATCCTGTTCTCCCCGGCCGTCGTAGAGATGGTCGAGCAGTTCCCGGGTATACTGGTCGAGTTCTTCACTCATTGCGGTCTGCACTCCTGCATCTGATTGCGGTTGTCGATGGTCAGTTCGATCATCCTCCGGGCCTGGTCCAGCCCCTCGCGGACATCATCGGGTTCCCGGGCCACCGACACCGCCCGGGCAAGAAAGGTACCGGGCATGACGAGATGGCGGGAGCCTATATGTTCGAGGATCACGTAGTCCTTGAAGAGCTCGCCGCGGGCGACGCGGCAGAAGGATTCACGTTCATGGATGTTCTGGGGAATGTAGCCGCAGGTGACATGCCGTTCCCTGAGTTTATAGTTATAGGTGCCCCAGCAGACCGGCGGCGGCGTATCGTCGGGTTCCACAGTGTCGGCCGGGAACCGGCCCTCCAGAACCGCGTGATACTCCAGCTCCGGCAGCGACGGGCTGCCCGGCGGCAGGATCTGTTCCAGGGCGTAGCAGAATTCGAGGGTAGTCCCCTGCTTGCGGGCATTGATCTCCACGAAGTGGACCCGCATATCGGCATCGACCAGGTAATCGCAGCCAAAGATGCCGCGGTATCCCTCGCGGCCCATGAGCCGGCCCACGCGGCGGGTGTATTCCCTGAGGCGGGCGGTGATCTGCCGCGGCAGGATGGAGGGATAGGTGGAACCCACGAACCGGTTGCCGTCCTCGATCCGCTGGTCGGCCACGCCGGCGATGTAGACCTCGTCACCATTGGCGACCACGGCGAGCACCGTCGGGTCATGGAGATGAGGGATGTAGCGGCTGATCAGGTACTGCTCGTCCAGGTGGCCGAACTTGCGGAGGATATCCTCCTGACAGCGGGTGATGGCGCTGGCCGTGCCGGCGGCGCTGTAGAGCCTGCTGACAAAGATCCCGTCCGGCCACAGGGGACGGAGCTGTTCGGTGGTGGTCAGCAGGTCGGCCATGGATTCACAGATACGGAAGTCCACCACCGGCACCGTGCCGGCGAGCATCCGGTACTGGACAGCCTTGTTGTTCAGCCGCCGCGCCAGTTCCTTGTCCGGACCGAGCAGCGACACCCGAGGACGGTCGTCCAGGGTCATCTCGGGGATGCTCTCGTACATGTGGATGAAAAGATGCTCCTGGCCGGAGAGGATGCGATCGATGAGCCGGTGGACGGCCGGATGTGCGGACACGGCCTCCATGAAACGGGCCGAATCGGCACGCAGGCTGACCGGCAGTCCTCCTGTCTCCGGCTCTGCCGGCACACCGGGAGGCGGAAGGACGATCAGGTTGCGGTGGGTGTACTGGTTGAGGATATCGGGAACAATGGAGATCCACTCGCACCTGCGGCCTGTCCGGCGGCTGAACATCTCGGCCAGAAAACGGTTGAGATCGTAGCACTTGAGTTCCCCGATATAGAGGAAGTAGTAGACGTCCGGATCATAGGTGACATTGGTGAAAAACAGTTCGTCGTCCATGGCCCTGCCACTGCAACAGAGAAGGTTTTGTCTGCTCCGGCGGACAATCAGGGTGCCTGCCGGGTTCAGCTTGATAGTATGTCCGGCAATGCCGATTGTCCACTGTTTTTTTTATCAGCAGGACACCTGCTGAACTTTTGCAAAAGTGTCGGCATTTCAGAGGAGTTGCCGATAGCGGTGAAGTATTGCCTCCCCTGCCCCGGCGGCTCTTCCTGCTTGACATTCTGCCGGAATGTACTATTACATTAACGAAACATCTCTTCTCCCATCCCTTATGCACAGGACCTCTCTCACACCACGGCAGCGGGAGCTGCTCGACTACCTCACCCGGGAGATGGAGCGTACCGGCGTCACGCCCAGTCTCCGAACCGCGGCCCGCGCCCTGGGCATCAGCCACACCGCCGTGGCCAGCCTGATGCACGGGCTGGAGCGGAAGGGGTGGATCCGGCGACAGGGCCGCTACAGCCGCAGTCTCCAGATCCTCTCCAGGCCGGATGACGGGTCCGGCCATGGCCGGCGGATCCCGGTCATCGGCCGGGTCGCGGCCGGACTGCCGCTCTATGCCCAGCAGGAATGGGCCGGCGAGATCGTGGTGGACAGCCGCATCTATCGCGGCGACAACCTGTTCGCCCTGCGGGTGCGGGGCGATTCCATGCGCGATGCCGGTATCCTGGAACACGACCTTGCCATCTGCGAGCCACGCCAGTTCGCCGAAAACGGCGAGATCGTGGTCGCCCTGCTCCACAACGAGGAGGCCACGGTCAAACGGTTTTTTTACCTGGGCGACCATATCGAACTCAGACCGGCCAACGATGCCTACCCCGTGATGCGCTACGCCCTGGGCGAGGTGCTCATCCAGGGCCGGGTCATCGGTATCCTGCGCAGTCCCGGGCAGATGGCGTCGCTTTAGTGAAAGTATCAACATTTTCATGTGGTTGCCGGTACCAGTGAACGGTCTCTCGCTCAGGGCCGGCGTGAATGTCGCCGGCCTCCCCGAATGTACGGACAATGTACTTTACATTTGCTGTACATTTGCTATCCTCTCCCCATGCACAGTGACCAGCGGGAGATCGTTTACATCAATTTTGTCCATCTTGGTGTCGGCCTGCAGCGGCTGCGGGAACCCGACCTGCGGTCGCGGCCGCTGATCATCGCTCCGGCCACGGCCCGGGCCCTGGTGCTGGACATGAGTCCCGAGGCACGCCGGGCAGGGGTGCGGCGGGGCATGCGCCTGGCAGTCGCCCGCAGCCGCTGTCCTGAGGCGGCCGTGCGGCCGCCGCAACGGCAGGAATATCAGAAGCTCGTCAACCGCTGCCTGCGGGCCGGCCTGGCCTTCACCCCCCTGGTGGCACCGGGCAGGGGTACGGGGCATCTCTATCTCGACATCAGCGGTTCGCGCCGGCTCCTGGGCCCGGCCGTGGACGTGGCCCGAAAGGTGCGGCAGGAAATGGTCCGGATCACCGGCCTGCGGCCGGCCTGGACCCTGGCCGCCAGCCGGCTGGTCGCCCGTACCGCCAGCCGGCTGGTCAAGCCGGATGGCACATACGTGGTCGTCCCGGGCACCGAGGCGGCCTTTCTCGCCCCCCTGCCCCTGTCGCTGCTGCCGGGTATCACGCCACAGGAGCTGGCCCGGCTGCGGGAGCTGAACATCCGCACCGTGGCCCAGGCCCGGCAGCTCTCCCGCCAGGACCTGGCCCTGCTCTGCGGCAGCCGGGCTCCGCTGCTGCACCGGATGCTGCGCGGTATCGATCCCCGGCCGGTTCACCCCTGCCCGGTCTCTGCCCCTCCCGGGCTGGAATACCGCTGCAGCTTTTCACCGGACACCAACCATGAGCAGACCGTCATTGCCGGTCTCCATTCCCTGGTCCTGCAGGCCGGCCACCGGCTGCGGGCCCGCGGCCTCGGCTGCCGGCGGGTGGCGGTGCGGCTGGTCTACAGCGACGGTGTGGAGGTGGTCCGCCAGGCTGCGGCCAGGGGCGTGGCGGCTGACAACCAGACCATCAGGCAGCTGGCGGTCACTGCACTCTACCGGGGCTGGCATCGCCGGGTCCGGCTGCAGAGCCTGTCCCTGTCGTGCAGCCGCCTTCTTGCCCCGGCGGTCCAGCTCTCACTGTTTGCCTGCAATGAAAAGGCTGGAAAAAACATCGAGATCAGTCGGGCTGTCGATGTGATACGTGAGCGTTTCGGTGCCCTCGGAATCCGGCCGGCGAGCCTGTTGCCGGCGCAGCGGCGCTACGAGATCGATACCAGCCGCCGATGATTCCCCTCACGGTCCGTTCCCACTACTCCCTGATGCGGGCGGCTGGCGGGGTCCGCGATCTCTGCCAAAGGGCGCGCCGGCTCGGCTACCCTGCCCTGGGCCTGACCGATACCGACAACCTGCATGGCCTGTGGCCATTCCTGGAGGCATGTCGCCGGGAGGGGATCACGCCCATCATCGGCGCCGAGCTGCGTTGCGGCCGCCAGCGGGTCTTCTGCCTGGTTCGCGACAACGACGGCTACCGCAACCTGTGCCGCCTGCTCACCGCCCGCCACCTGGAGCAGGACTTTGCATTGCCGCGCCTGGAGGAGCGCAATTGCCGGGGCCTGATCCTGCTGACAGACCAGGGGCCGCTGCTGCGCATTCTGCACGGGCAGGGTGTCACGGTCGCTGCCGGCCTGGTGGGCCGGCCCGACAGCCGGTCGGCCGGCCTGCGGACCCTGGCCCGTTACTTGGGAGTGCCGGCCGTGGCCCTGGCCGATGTCTTTTTTACCGCTCCGGAACACTACGCTCTCCACCGGCTGCAGCGGGCCATGGCCTGCCGCCTTCCCCTGTCCCGGCTGCGCGACTGCGGCCGGGCCGACAGTTTTCTGGCCCCGGTAGCCGCGTACAGGCAACGGTTTGCTGTCTGGCCCGAGACCATCACCAACACGCATCGCATCGCCGAACAGTGTACCTTCCGTGGCCCCGGGTTCGGTATTGTTCTGCCCCCGTACCGGGATCTGTCACCGGTACAGGCCGATGCCCTGCTGCGCCGGGATGCCCTGGAGGGGGCCCGGCAGCGGTACGGCGATCCGCTGCCGCCGCAGGTCTGCCACCGGCTGGAGCATGAGCTGAAGGTGATCGCGGCCAGGGGGTTTTCCTCCTATTTCCTGGTGGTCCGCGACATTGTCCGACCGGTGTCCAGGACCTGCGGCCGCGGTTCGGCCGCCGCCTCCCTGGTGGCCTACTGCCTGCGGATCACCAATGTCTGTCCCCTGCGGCACAACCTCTATTTTGAACGGTTTCTCAATCCCGGCCGGACCGATCCGCCGGACATTGACATCGATTTCGCCTGGGACGAGCGGGACAGGGTCCTGGCCGGCGTCATGGCAGAGTACAGCGGCCATGCGGCCATGGTCTGCAGCCTGGTGCGCCTGCAGCCGCGGATGGCGGTGCGGGAGACGGCCCGGGTCCTGGGACTGGCCGATGCCGAGATCAGCCGCATCATCAGGAAGCTGCCTCTTTCCCGGTTCCGGAGCCGGCTGACGGCAACAGGTGCTGACGATATCGCCCGCCGACATGGTCTTGCGGATCCCTGGCCGCGCATCCTGCGGCTCGCCGCCGGTCTGGTCAGGATGCCGCGCCACGTTTCCGTACATCCGGGTGGTGTGGTGATCACCCCGGAACCGCTCAGTTCATACGTGCCCCTGCAGCGCTCGGCCGGCGGCATGCCCCTGATCCAGTGGGACAAGGACAGCGCCGAGGCGGCCGGCCTGGTCAAGATCGACCTGCTCGGCAACCGCAGCCTGGGAGTGATCCGGGATACGCTGGCGCAGATGCGGGAAAACGGTGTGGAGCTGGACGGGCGCTCCTGGTCGCCGCAGGATGATCCCCGGACCCGCAGGACCGTGGCCGCCGGCAGGACCATGGGCTGCTTCTACATCGAGAGCCCGGCCATGCGGCTGCTGCAGAAAAAGGCGGGCCGGGGCGACTTCGAACACCTGGTCATCCACTCCTCCATCATCCGGCCGGCGGCCAATGATCTCATCCGCGAGTACCTGCGTCGTCTGCACAGCGGCAGGTGGCAGCCGCTCCACCCCCTGGTGGAGGAGGTCCTGGCCGAAACCCTGGGGATCATGGTCTACCAGGAGGATGTGGCCCGGCTGGCGGTCCGCTTCGGGTTCAGTCATGCCGAGGCCGACCGGCTGCGCAAGATCATGGCCGGCAAGACGCAGCGGGCGAAACTGGCCGATTACCGGCAGCGGTTTACCGCCCTGGCCCGGGCCCGGGGTGTCGACCGGGAGACGATGGAAAGCATCTGGGAGATGATGCTGAGTTTCGAGGGATATTCGTTCTGCAAGGCCCATTCGGCCAGCTACGCCATGGTCTCGTTCCAGGCCGCCTGGCTCAAGACCTGGTATCCGGCCGAGTTCATGGCCGCGGTCCTCTCCAACCGGGGCGGCTACTATTCCACGTTTGCCTATGTCTCCGAGGCCAGGCGGCTGGGCCTGCGGATCCTGCCGCCGGATGTGAACCGTGCCCGGGTGACGTGGCAGGGAAAACGGGATCGGCTGCGGGTGGGACTGATGGCGGTGCGTCACCTGGAGCGGGACACCATGGCGCGGATCATGGCGGAATCCCCCTTTGTCTCGGTATGGGACTTCCTGGAGCGGGTGCGGCCCCGGGAGCGGGAGGCCCGGTCGCTGATCCTTGCCGGCGGCCTGGACAGCCTGGATGCGGCGGCCGCCACCAGCCGGGGGGTGCTTGTCTGGCAACTGCGCACCTGGCAGGCCGCCCGCCGGACGCCACGGCTTCTTGCCGTACCGCCGTCCACTCCCCGGCTGCCGCCGGACGACCGGCTGCAGCGGCTGCGCAACGAGTACCAGGCCCTGGGATTTCTCTGCCGGACCCATCCCCTGGCCCTGTTCGACCGGCGGCGCCTGCCGGCAGACACCCTGCGGGCCGCGGACCTGCCGGCCCATGCCGGCACGGGCCGGCAGGTCCGTTTCCTGGGCTGGCCGATCTGCGGCAAGGTGGTGGGAACAAAAAAAGGTGAAGAGATGGAGTTCTTCACCTTTGAGGATGAGACAGACCAGGTGGAGTGCACCTTTTTCCCGGACAGCTACCGTCGCTTCCGCCATCTGCTGCTCGACGGGCGGCCCCTTCTGCTCACCGGCACCGTCGAGGAGGAATTCGGCGCCTCCACCCTCTGCGTGCAGGAGGCGCTGGCCGTGCCACCGTAAGCGCTCACGGGCAGCGTACGGCCCGGCGGGCAGAGCTACTGTAAGCGCTCACAGACACCACATCTTTGCACGGGCGTGCCTGCCCGCATAGGTAGGCTATAGCGGTCAGGCACGCCTGCACAAACCTGCGGCACCTGAGAGCGCTTACAGCATTGTGGTTGAAAAAACCGGTGGTTGGTTATCCCGTGAGGGGTTACGAGCTACTTGACCTTGCGCTTGGCGATTTTCTTGATCTTTTTCTTGAACAGGCGCCTGGCCTTGGCCAGCCGCTTGGCTGCCAGTTCGATGAGGATCTCCTGCGAGCTGCGCTGCTCTCCCCGCGGTTTGGGCTTGCGCTGGATATAGGTGCCGTCGGGCTGCATGACCCAGGCGCTGCGCTGATCATTGAGCTGGACATCGAGGATCTCCCGCAGGGCGGCCTGCAGCTCCGGTGGTTCGATGGGCGTGATCACCTCCACCCGTTCCTCGAGGTTGCGCTTCATGATGTCGGCCGAACCGATGAAGTATTCCTCCTTGCCCGAGTTGCGGAAGTAGTAGATCCGGCTGTGTTCCAGGAAGCGGCCGACAATGGAGATGACCTGGATGTTGTCCGACAGGCCCTCGATGCCCGGCCGCAGGCGGCAGGTATCGCGGATGAGGAGATCCACCCTGACCCCGGCCATGGAGGCCTGGTAGAGTGCGGCGGTGATGTCGCGGTCCTCCAGGGCATTGGTCTTGAACTGGATCAGCCCCGGATTCTTGGCCGAATGATTCTTTATCTCGCGCTCGATCTTCTCCAGGAGCGCCTTTTTCAGGATCTTGGGCGAGGGCAGCAGTTTTTTGTAATTGCGCGCCGGCGCATAGCCCATGGTGAGGAAGTTGAACAGCTCGGTCAGGTCGCGGCCGATCTGGGGATCACAGGTCAGCAGGCCGATGTCACTGTAGATACGGGCTGTGCCCGCATGGTAGTTGCCGGTGCCGATGTGGGCGTAACGGCGCAGGCCGTCATAGTCCTGGCGGATGACGAAGATCACCTTGGAATGGGTCTTGAGGCCGACCACGCCGTAGGTGACATGGACGCCGGCCTGTTCCAGGTAGCCGGCCCAGTGGATATTGGCCGATTCGTCGAACCGGGCCTTGAGTTCCACCACCACCGCCACCTGCTTGCCGTTGTGGGCCGCATCAAGCAGATACTGGATGATGCGGGAATCCGAGGAGGTCCGATACAGGGTCATCTTGATGGCCAGGACCTTGGGATCGGTGCTTGCCTCGCGCAGGAACCGCTCCACGGACGAGTCAAAGGACTCGTAGGGGTGCTGGAGCAGGAGGGCCCCTTCTTCCCGGATGATGTGAAAGATGTTGGGCGAATCACCGGCCAGCCGGTAGTGGTCATAGGGCTGGTGCACGGGGTAGTGCAGTTCGGGCCGGTCGATGGAGGAGATCTCGAACAGGTCCCGCTTGGCCATGATACCGTCCACGGCAAAGACGTCCCGCTCCCGGTCGATGCCCAGTTCGGCGGCCAGCATGCCCCGGTGGCTCTCGCTCATGCAGGAACCGACCTCCAGGCGGACGATTTCGGCGAACTTGCGGTCGCGCAGGGCGGTCTCGATCATGGCCAGCAGATCGTTGGCCTGGTCCAGGGTCTTTTCGGTGATGGCGTTGCGGGTCACCCGGAACAGCTCGCAGCTCTCAATGATCATGCCGGGAAAGATGGTGTCGAGGTTGTTGGCGATCAGGTCCTCGAACTGGACATAGAGATGCTTCCTGCCCACCCGGATGAAACGCGGGATCCCGACCCCGGTGGGGACCTTGATCCGGTTGAGAAAGATGTGGTCGTCGCTCTTGTAGCGGGTGGCGACCAGGAGATTGAGGGAGAGATTGGAGATGAAGGGAAACGGATGGGCCGGGTCCATGCCCTGGGGAGTGAGGAGGGGATAGATGTTATCGTAGAAATAGACATCCATCTCCTCCTGCTGTTCCCCGGTCAGGGCCTTGTAGGGCACGATGCGGATCTCCTTGGCAGCCAGCAGGCCGAGCAGCCGGCTTTCGAGCTCCTGCTGCTGCCTGAGCAGGTCGCGGACAACGACATGGCACTCGTCGATCTGCTGCTGGGGTGTGCGGCCGTCGATGGAGAGTTTTTTCAATCCCGCACCCACCTGCTGCTTGAGGCCGCCGATGCGTTTCATGAAAAATTCGTCGAGATTGGAACCGACAATGGCCAGGAACATGACCCGCTCGAGCAGCGGCGTCCGTTCATCGCGGGCCTCGTGGAGTACGCGCCGGTTGAACTCGAGCCAGGTCAGCTCGCGATTCAGGTACCACTCGGACGAGGAAAGATCAAAGGTCTTTGCCGCCCTGCTCTCTGCCGGCGCCGGAGCGGTCTTTTTCGATGCCGTGGCCTTGGCGGCCTGCATGGTTGTCTTGGTCATGGAAAGGCTCCCCTGGTGAGTGTCGTTGCCTGCCTGCTGAAAAGCTGGTAAAAGTATCGGTATTTTCAGGTAGTTGTCGATAGCGGTGAACTATTGCAAAAGCTGAGTCAGCCGCCGCTGTTTTCCGCCGCCGGCCCGGGCGGAAAGTGTTTCAGGATTTCTGTGACATAGGTGTCGATCTGCCGCTGCATCTTCTTCCGGTTACTGTAGCGCTGGATGATGCCGGTCCCCAGGCCGCGCCAGATGAGTTCCCTGCGCCGCCCGTCGACGATGTCGATCCCCAGGGTTCCCTCGGTGTAGTAATGCACATCCAGCCGGTCGTATCCCCTGCTCCAGTAGGGGGCATACCCGGGGCCGTAATAGGTCCCCATGGCCGGCCGGCTGGTGAGGCGCATCTTCTCCCTGCTGGCGGCATAGATGGTGACCAGCATATCGGCCCCGTCCGGATCGACCCGGCGGTATCCCCGCTGCTGCAGGTAGCGGTCGATGGTGGCGACGATCCGCTTGCGGAGCAGGGGGTTCTCCCTGAGCCGGTCGTCGGCCACCGTGCTGTTCATCCAGCCGTAGGTGCGGATGGCGGAGAAGTCGGTGCCCGGATCAAAATCATAGCTCACCTGCACCGGGCTGCAGCCGGAGATGAGCAGGAGGAGCAGGAAGAGCGGGGAGAGGAGTCTGACCGACATGATGGACCTCGCTGGACGTAATAGTTCACCGCTATCGTCAACTACGTTGAACTACCTGAACTTTTACCGCTGGACAAGAAGTGAACTCTGCTTATGTAGCGTACCACACCTGATGAATTTGTACACCGGAAACAGGAGTCGGATGGCCGCAGCCATTTCCGTACCGCCTGCGGCGGCAACCCCGGCATGTCTGTTTTAGGAATTCCTGCGAATAAGGGTTGACAGGGACGGCCATGGGGCCTATGGTTTTGTGCATATGTCCGGAGGTGGCAGGGTTGCTTTTTGCCGCCCCTTTTTCTGCCGGTGATTTCGTCTCGTTGTGCGGGACGATCTTTTTCAGGTTTAGGTCGCGGTCGTTTGCTGTGTCAGCTACGCGGTCGTAACCGGTACTCAGGTAACAGGAGGTGTGATATGAAAGGAGGTCGTATGAAAGGCAGGATAACACTTCTTCTGCTCGCTGCCTTGGTCTTCTGTGCAGCCCA
>JALSNC010000101.1 GCA_026987195.1 Desulfobulbaceae bacterium
CACGAAATGGTGTGTCCGGTTTTTTTCATTCTTTTTGAAGGATTATATTCTGCAGTGTACAATTTTGCGCGGGAAACTCCATAAAAAAATATAACAGTTCGGCAGCACCCCCACCTCCGCAGGGTCGAAACGCCCGGCATAGGGGGCTATGGCCGGACGTTTCGCCGTAAGCGCTCACGGACCGCACGGAGTCTTCGCTTACCTCTTGGCACGGTCGTGCCTGCCCGCATAGGTAGGCTATAGCGGCCAGGCACGCCCGCACAGGTAAGCGTAGACTCCGAATCTGCGGTCCCTGAGAGCGCTTACACCATTGTGATCGGACAAACCGATGGTTAGCCATCCCGTGAGGGTTACAAGGGGCAGTGCCTGGCACGTAGCAGGGGCCTTGAGTCTCTGTTGGGGAAAGGAGTTTTGGTGTTGGATTTGTTGACAACAACTGCTTCTGTTGTTATTGTATCCAACATGAATGCCGAGCTACTGCTGCGAGAGCACCACGTTCTCTCTGTAAATGTGTTTGTTGAGATGGTGGTATGGAAGCTGCCATCGCCTCTTCCCGGCAGCCGTCACAGCTTCAAATATCGACTCGCCCTGGTCGTGGACAGTGAATGCGTGCTGCGATACGATAATGAATCAGGCAAGGGAGATCATAAGCACATAGGCGTCAGGGAGGTTCCGTACGTGTTTTCCTCGGCTCGCAAATTGCTCGAGGATTTTTGGCGAGATGTGGACAAGTGGATGGAGGTCATGGAATGAACATCGTAACATTGGGATTGGCGTCCCGTGAGATGAGCAACAAACGTTTCCTGGAAGCCTTTGAGGGGAAGCCGCAGGGCGCATTCATCAGCTTCGAGTCACCTTCCCTTCTTTTTAAAACCCTGTCGGGTAAACGATGGGAGATACTCAAGGTGATGACCGGCGCTGGTCCGATGTCAATTCGCGAACTGGCGCGCAGGATGTCCAGGGACGTGAAAGGGGTGCATGGCGATGTGCATGTTCTTCTGAAGGCCGGTATACTCAGGAAAACCGCAAAAGGTCAGATCGAGTTTCCCTTTGATGCGGTGCAGGTGGATTTCATGTTGCAGGCCGCCTGACTCGTAATTTCAGGGAAAACCAGGGCCAGGCCGACAGGGGCACCTGCTGAATTCCTGTCACAAAAACAGGACAAGCGCTCAGCGCACAGGGGTTTCGCCGCCCTCGGCAAGCCGCGATCACGCACATCTGGCGTACCGTTGGACTTGTACAAACGTCCCTGTATTTCAAGGTGGTTGGCGATAGCGGTGAACGGTTACCGGCTCTCCTGTTCCGCGGCTCCGGCAGGAGTTCCCTGTTCACGGTAGCGGCTGGAATCGATGTTGTGGCGCCGCATGATCTTCTGCAGCGCGGCACGGGTGAGGCCGGATATCTCTGCGGCCCTGGATACGTTGCCGCCCGTGGTCTCCAGCAGTTCGGTCACGTACCTGACCGTGAAGCTGCTGATGGTCCTGTCCTTGGCCACCTTGTACTGTTCCACCTGCTGCCGGCCCCGGCTCCCGGGGGTCGGTCCTTCCCGGGCCGGCCGCCGCAGGTAGCGGGCATCGATGATGTCGTGGGGACAGAACAGGACCGCGCCGCGGATGACATTCTGCAGCTCGCGGACATTGCCCGGCCATGGCCGCGCCACGAGCTGTTCCACCGCCTCCAGGGAGAACCGTTTTTCCGGCAGCTCCAGCTCTAAACAGACCCTGCGGGTGAAGTGATCCACCAGCAGGGGGATGTCTTCGCGGATCTCGGCCAGGGACGGGGTGTGGAGGGTGACCACGTTGAGGCGGTAGAAGAGGTCTTCGCGGAAGGTTCGCTCGCGGATCTTCTGTTCCAGGTCGCGGTTGGTGGAGGCGATGATGCGGACGTCCACCCTGCGCACCCTGGTGCTGCCCACCGGTTTGACCTCGTGCTCCTGCAGGACCCGCAGCAGCTTGGTCTGTACCGCCACCGGCACGTCGCCGATCTCGTCCAGGCAGATGGTGGAGCCGTCGGCCTCGACAAAGAGCCCCTTCTGGTCCCGGTCGGCGCCGGTGAAGGCGCCGCGCCTGTGACCGAACAGCTCGCTTTCCAGGAGATGCTCGGGAATGGCGGGACAGTTGACCATCAGCAGGGGACGGTGCCGCCGTTTGCTGAGGCTGTGGATGGCCCTGGCGGTCAGCTCCTTGCCGGTGCCGGATTCGCCGCGGATGAGCACGGTGTAGTCGGTCCGGGCGGTGGTGCGGATGGCGTGGTAGAGGCGCTGCATGGGTTTGGACTGGCCGACGAAATCGGCAAAGGGCTCTGTCTCCTGCACCCGGAGGCGCAGGTTGGCGTTCTCCCGCACGAGCCGGTTGTGTTCCAGCCCCTTGCGCACCGTGCGGAACAGGGCGGCCTTGTCAAAGGGCTTGGTGATGAAGTCATAGGCCCCGGCCTTGATGGCCTCCACCGCTGTCTCGATGCTGCCGTAGCCGGTCATCATGACCACGGTGATCTCGCCATCGATGCGCCGCAGCCTGTCGAGCATCTCAAAGCCGTTCATCTCCGGCATCTGGATGTCGAGCAGCACCAGGTCAACGGGCCGGGAGGCGACCAGGTCCAGGGCCTCGCCGGTGTCGACGCAGGTGGAGACGGCCAGGCCGGGAAACTCCCGGACCAGCATCCGCCGCAACCCCTGCAGGAGGTCGGGCTGGTCGTCGACGATCAGGATGTGCCGGGGCTGGGTGTCCTGGGTATCCTGCTGCATGGTGTCGTACTCCATTGATGTTGTGTTGTCCTGGCGTTTCATGGGACGCGCTCTTCCTGCGGGCGGTCCGGAGCCCGTTCGCGGGATACTGTCTCGCTGTCCGCGCCAAGGGGCAGGATAATGGTGAACCTGGTCCACCTGCCCGGTTTCGATTCCACCATGATGTCGCCGCCATGGTCGCGGACGATACCGTAACTCACCGACAGCCCCAGGCCGGTGCCGCCGCTCTGGGACCTGGTGGTGAAAAAGGGGTCAAAGATCCTGGCCCGCACCTCACTGCTGATTCCCCTGCCATTGTCCTCCACCGTGACCAGGATCCTGTTCTTGCGCGCATCAACGCGGCTGACCACCATGATGAGTCCTTCGCCGTCAATGGCATGGGCGGCGTTCATCAGCAGGTTGAGAAAGACCTGCTTCATCCTGTCGCCATCGAGCAGGATCTCCGGCAGCCCGCTGGCCAGATGGAGGGTGATGCGGATCTTCTGCTTGAGGAACTGCTGCCGCACCAGGGTGACCACCTCCTCGATGGCACGGTTGACGGAGCCCGGCCGTCTGTCCGTCGCCTGGCTGCGCGAGAAGTTGAGCAGGTCGGTGACGATGCGCTGGCAGGAGCGGGCATGTTTCTCGATCACGCGGATATCCGCCAGGGCCGGGGCGGGCAGGTCCGGGTTGTCGGCCAGCAGATTGTCGGTATAGCAGAGGATGATGCCCAGCGGATTGTTGATCTCGTGGGCCACGCCGGCGGCGAGCTGTCCCAGGGAGACCAGCTTCTCCGTCTGCTGGTTGTGGCGTTCCGCCAGTTTCTTTTCCGTGATGTCCTTGGCATAGCAGACCACGTTGCGCACCTCCCCGTCCTCGGCGAACAGCGGATAGAAGCTGACCTCGAAGATGCGGCCGTCCTCGGCCTCCACCTGTTCCGTCACCGGCTGCGCCGGCGGCCCGGCCAGGGGCGTGGCGCAGGCCCTGAAGGGACAGAAGTTCGCAAGCTCGAGCTCGGCCGGCGAGCGAAGCAGGGTCTCTTCCATGCGCAGGCCGTGCTGGTCGAGAAAGGCCCTGTTCACCATCCTGATCCGGTAGTCGGCGTCAAAGAGGATCACCACGTCGGTGATGCCGTCGAACACCGACTGGAGCAGCTCCTTGCTCTCCACCAGGCGGCCGATGTTCTGCAGGCTCTCGATGGTGATGCCGATCTGGTGACCGATGGAGAAGAGCAGCTCCTGGAGCTGGGGGTCCACATCTTCCAGGTCCGGGCCGATGAAGGTCATGACCCCCAGGACCTGGGCGCGGCAGCAGAGGGGGACGTTGAAGTTGTTGGCCAGTACCGCCTCGGAGCCGGTGAGGCTGAGACGGCTGCAGGCCGCCTCCTGGATGAACCGGTCAAAGTCGAGCATCTTCTCGTCGAGAAAGGGCAGGCAGATCTGGGGGTCGAAGGGAATGGTCTCGTCCAGGATTGCGGCCTGCTGGCGGCACTGGAGCACCAGCCTGGCCCGCTGCCGGTCGAGCAGGTAGATGCCGGCCCCCCGGGCCGGGATCACCTTGAGGGCCTGCTCCAGGACCCTGGGCAGGATGTCGGCCAGGTGGACCGACTGGGTGATCAGTTCGCTGATGGTGTTGAGGGTCCGCAGCTCCTGGCCGCGGGTGATCACCTTTTCCCGCAGCCGCTGTTCCGAGCGCTGCAGGGCCCTGGTGCGCTCGGCCACCTTTTTTTCCAGGTTCCTGGCATAGTCCTCGAGCTGTCGCCGGGTGGCGCGCAGGTGGCGGGCCACGGCCCGGACCGAGGCCGCCAGTTCACCGAACTCGTCCTGGGTCCGGGCCTGTTCGTAGAGCTGGACGCCATGCTCGTCGCGCAGGTTGTCGCGGAAGATCTCCAGCAGGCCGCGCAGGTCGTGGATGACCAGCTTGTTGAAGAAGAACCAGATGATGCCGTAGAGCAGCAGCACCGAGACAAAGGTGGTGCAGAAGACCTTCCAGCCCACCTCGATGATGGGCACCAGGCCCACGTCCACGGGAACGGCGACGCTGACCACGCCGCTGACCTGGTCGGGCTGGCGGCCGAACCCCCGCTCGCGGCCGTAGAGGCGGATGATCGCCGGGGGCGCCCGGCCCGGGTCGCCGTGGCAGTGGAGACAGGAGGCGGCAAAGCGGACCGGCTTGAAGCGCATGTACATGTGTCCCTGGCCGGTGCGGACGATGCCGTGCCAGTCCTCGGCCTCGGGATTGCGGGCAAAGTAGTCGATCTTCTCCCGTTCCAGGGCATTGGCCTCGAAATCCCTGTTCCTGGCATTGATGGCCGCCCGCCGGTAGGCAAAGGCGGGCAGCTGGTCCTGGAAGCGGTCCATCACCACCCGGCCGATATAGGATGTGGACATGGCCTCGAGGATGAACTTCTCCCTGCCCAGCACCTCGAACATCCTGGGCCGGAGCACCTCCCGCACATATCCCCTGGTCGACTCCACGGCCGCCATGATCAGTTCCGTCTTCTGGTAGCCCTCTTTCTCCAGCATCTTCTTCTCGTGCAGGTAGAGCAGGGTGGTCACCACCAGGCAGAAACCGACAAAGATGCAGGCCAGCCCGAGCATGAACCGTGACTGCAGGCCGAAACCGGATCCTTTTCTCATGTCCTGGAATATCTTCATCTGCGGTGTGCGGTGTCGTGCTTTGGGTTGTCAGTACAAGTCCTGGTACTGCAACGTGGTTGCCGGCAGCGGTCAACCGTGCCCGGTGGTAAAAGTACCGGTCTTTTTAGCTGGTTGCCGATACCGGTGAACTATTGCTCCCGGTGTCAGGGCGGGCGCGGCAGCCCGGCTGCTTCCATCGGTATGCACTGCCGCCGCCTGTATGCACCCCGCCGCCGGCGGCCGGCAGCGGCCGGAATCGGTATCGGGTGCATCCGCATGGAAGCACCATCTTGTGGTCTTGTGCCACAGTTTGCTGCTTCTGGGAAGGAAAAAAGAATGCTCCTGCGGGCAACATGCTGTTATCCCGTGATTGTTTCTCCGCTTTTGCCGGCAGCGTCTTTTTCGGGCCCTGATCTTGCTTCAGCAGGGCAGGAGCGTACCCCTCTCGCAAGCCCCTGTTCGGAGGAAACCATGCACAGACCACGCCGGAGCACCATTGTTCTCATCTTTGCCGGCCTCATGGCCTGCCTGGTTCTCATCGCTGCCACGGACCTTCCGGCGCCCCTGATGGGTTTTCTCCTCGACACCGGCCACGGCAGCGTGCCCCAGCTCGTCATCTGTCTGCTGGCCGCGGCGGCCTTTCTCAAGCTGGTCCATTTCCTGCTCGATACGGTGGGCAGGTATTTCGCGCATCAACTCGATTCCATTCAATCCAGTGCAACCGAAGAACAAGGAGGTGAGCATCCCCAGATCATGGCTCCGCGGTCCGGCCGGGGAGCAGCCAGCAAGTGATTTCCGGCAGACCCGGCCCGTCGGCGCGGGGCCGCGGCCCGGATGCCGGAACAGCAAAGGAGAGAACGTATGGCCCAGACACAGGACAACAAGCCGCTGTTCATCATCAGCGGCCTCATGATTCTGTATGCGGTGATCGCCAGCAGCGGCATCCTGCATCCCCTGATGAAGTATCTGCATACCGCCAAGACCGCCGATCTCCAGGTGACCATGGGGTTCATCGCCGGCGGCATCGGCATCCTCGGCGCCCTGGTCAATTCGGTGCGTAAACCCGGCACCACCATCATCGACCGGTTCGTGCTCCAGCCCCTTCCCGGCATCCTCCTCATCCTGCTCATGGCCATGGCCATCCGCTGGTACGTGGAACCGGTGGTCAAGCTGATCAGCCACAGCCTCCAGCCGGTGCTCGGGTTCAAGATCTACAAGGTCCTCAACCTCAACTACGTCATCCTCGGGCTCCTGGCCGGTGTCATCCTGACCAACACCTACGGGATCCCCAAGTTTGCCCAGGCCGGGGTCAAATGCGCCCGTTTCGTTCTCAAGATGGGTGTCATCATGCTCGGGGCCCGGTACAGTTTCGCCGAGCTGGCCAAGCTGGGCACCTACAGTATCTTCCTGGTCGGTTTCTTTGTTCTCGGCACGGTCTTTTTCGTGCTCTGGCTGGGCGGTATCTTCAGGCAGCCCAAGACCATGACCGGGGTCCTGTCGGCGGGCATGGGCGTGTGCGGCGTGTCGGCAACGGTGGCGGTGGCACCGGTGGTCAAGGCCAAGAGCGAGGAGATGGCCTATACCATCGGCACCATCCTCTCGTTCGGCATCATCTGCATGTTCGTCTTTCCCACCATCGGCCACCTGGCCGGCATGAACGCGGTCCAGTTCGGGGCCTGGGCCGGCACCGGCATCCTGAACTCGGCCCAGGTCGCGGCCGCGGCCCTGGCCTTCAACGCGGTGGATATCAAGACCCTCAAGGTCGCCGAGATCTTCAATATCACCCGGGTCCTCTTCCTGCCCATCATCGTCCTGGTCCTGGCCACCTGGTTCGGCAAGGAAAGCGGCAAGAAGCTGACCTTCAAGGAAGTGGTCATCGACAAGTTCCCCATCTTCATCCTCGGTTTCCTGCTCCTGTTCGCCATGTCCTCCATGGGTCTTTTTTCGCCACCGACGCATTACAAGGGCAAATTCATCGATTTCAGTTATAATGAAAGGAGCCAGGTAACGGAAAAGGAATGGGAGACCCTGAAGGCGGCCCTGGAGACAGGCGCCATCAAGGGGCTGACGCCCGAGCAGATGGAAGCGGTCAGGGACCTGGTCGCCCAGCGGCAGATCGCCGGTAACTACGAGGACCGCAACGACAAGAAGCTCTTCTACCACCAGGGCGAGCAGCGGATGTTCCAGCTCGAGTCGATCCTCGCCGCGGCCAAGGCCAAGACCGTCGAGATCCCCAAGGATGTCAAGGCGGCCATCAAGCACGCGGTCAAGCAGGTGCACAAGAAATCCAAGACCGTCACCACCCTCACCGACTGCATGATCTGGTTCTTCGCCTTCGGCCTGATCGGCCTGGGCATGCAGATCACCAAGAAGGCCATCATGCAGGCCGGCGGCTGGCCCCTGGTCATCGGTGTCATTTCCGGCACCACCAAGGCGGTGCTGTCGTTCGTGGTGGTCCTCTGGCTGGTCAAGGATGTGGTCCTGAAATAGGTGCCCCCTGCAGGGCGAGACACGAAAAGCCGCCCGGGCCGCCGGATTTATGCGGCGGGTCCGGTCCTTATTCCGGAGGTAGAAGTCCATGAGTGAAGACAAGATCAAGATCGAGACCGGCGATGCCGGCAAGGGGGAGTCCGAGATCTCCCGCGACGCCAATACGGAAGAGCTCGAAGAGCGGGCACTCTCGGTATTTGCCAGCGAGCGCAACGAGGACCTCACCGCCCTCATCCTGTCGCTGATAACCACCTTCCTGGTGCTGCTGTTCACCAAGTGGCTGTAGTGCGGCCTGAACGTCTGTCCCGCCGGCGGAGGTGGCCGGCGGGACGGGCATGACGATATCTGAGGACCCGCTTTCTGCGGACAACCGCGACAACATGTTTCGTTCCCTTCTCCTCTGCACCCATGGAACCGCCGGCGCCAGGATGGCCGAACACCTGGTCTTTGCCCGCCTCTGTGCCGCCAGTCCCGGCCTGCGGGTCACGGTCCTGACCATCATCGATCGCGACTGGCAGGACATGACCGGCGATGACTGGCTCAATTCCAGCAGGACCCATGCCGCATTCCTCGATCACGTGCAGCAACAGGTGCAGGAGGAGAACGAGCACGAGTGGCAGCGGATCAGGAACGCGTATCCCGCGGCGGCCACCGCTGTCTTTGTCGGCGTGGTGGGCTCCATCGAGGAGACCATGGCCGGGCAGGCCCGGCAGAGGGGGTGTGATCTGATCGTCATCGGCCCCCACCGCAGGAGCCGCCGTCTCTTCAACCTGGAGATGAGCCCGGGACTCAGGGCCCGGACCGATACCCTGCTTCTGCACCGCATTCTTCCCTGTCCCCTGCTGGTGGCGCCGCTGCAGGAGGGCGTAGCCTGAGATGGAAAAAACCTATGATCTCTGCCTGCCCGCCTCTGCCGCGGACCTGGACATCGGCGCCATCCTGAACGGGGAGCGCCTGCTCCGCCTCCACCCCCACTGGCATGTGGAGAACACCGAGCCGCGGGACAATGGTCTTGCCGCCCGCCTGCGGGACCATGCCACCGACCGGGTCTTCTCCCTGGTCCTGCGGATGGAACCGGCGGCCGCAGCGGCGCCCGGGGAAGGACAGCGGGCGATCCTGCATCTGGGCATCTCGGGCTATCATGCCGAAGAGCTGCTCCTGTTCGCGGACCGGGAGCGCTCACGGGTCAGGGTCCGGTATCCGGCCGACAGCGTGGCCGGGGCCGGGGAGCAGGACGTCCTGCTCTGGATCCGCGCCATCCAGGAGTATCTCAGGCTCTATACCGCCACCACCCTGCGGACGCTGCTTGTCCGGGCGCTCATGAACAGGATGGTCCTGGCCATGAACCCCTCGCAGCGGAAGATCTGCCTGATGATCGCCAGGGTGACCGCC
This sequence comes from Desulfobulbaceae bacterium, assembly GCA_026987195.1. Taxonomy (GTDB): domain Bacteria; phylum Desulfobacterota; class Desulfobulbia; order Desulfobulbales; family Desulfobulbaceae; genus DRKI01. The sequence goes on from JALSNC010000101.1 coordinate 9,244, forward strand.
CTCGAGGTGGCGGTGATCCTGATCCTGGTGCTCGGCTATGCCTGGTACCTGTGACCGCTTACCTGCCGACGTAATAGTTCACCGCTATCGGCAACTACGTTGAACTACCGGCACTTTTCCCTGCCGATGGTCGGGGTTGTTGCCAGGACCCGCGCGGGCAAGGAGTGAACCGATGTCCGGTCTCAAGGTCGGCGACATCCTCGATACCTTTACCATCGACCGGGTGCTCCACGGCGGGGCCATGGCCTCCATCTACCGTGCCCGGGACCTGCTCACCGGCCAGACCGTGGTCCTGAAGGTGCCCCTGGGCGATATCTTCAACCATCCTGTCCGGTTCTACCATTACCAGAACGAGGAACGGATCGGCCGCTACCTGGATCACCCCGGGGTGGTCCGTTTCTTCTACCGCCGGCGCAGCCGCCCCTACATCATCCTCGAGTACCTGCAGGGCCGGGAGCTGCGCGCCCTGGTCGGTCCGGGCCGGCAGGTGGCGACCGACCGTGCCTGCCGCCTCATCGCCCGCATCGCCCGTATCCTGGAGTACCTGCATGGCCGGGGAATCTGCCACCTGGATCTCAAGCCGGAGAACATCATCCTCGGCGACCGGGATTATCCCCGTATCCTCGATTTCGGCCTCGCCAGCCGCCGCGGCATGGAAGACCTGCTGGCAGAGGATTTTCCCGTGCCCCACGGCACACCCTACTATATCGCTCCGGAACAGCTCCAGGCCCGGTGCCACCTGGAGGTCAGCGATCTCTACAGCCTGGGCGTCATTTTCTATGAGATGCTGACCGGCCACCTGCCCTTTCCCCGCTCCCGCAAGGTCTCGGTGACCCGCTGGCGTCTCAAGGTGGACCCGGTCCCGCCCCGCTACCACGTGCCCGATATCCCGCCCCAGCTTCAGCAGATCATCCTCACCTGCCTGGAACGCGATATCAGCCGGCGCTACGGCAGTGCCGCCGATCTCCTCCACGACCTGGAGAAGTATTCCGCCCTGCCGGTGACCGAGGCCGGGAAACGGACCCGTCATCCCCGGCAGTGGCTGGCCTTCCTGCTGCCGGCCCCGCCACCACCCGCGATCACTCACGGCGCCGCCGATGAGGGCGGACGTGCCTATCGGGTCCTGGCGACCGTGGTCAACGACGACACCTCCGACGCCGTGGTCGAGGTGGCACGGCGGAAGACCCTGCTCCATCACGGCCAGGCCACCCTCCTCTTCGTCATCGAGGAGCAGGAGGACGACACCCTGCTGCGCTACAGCAGGGAGGTGGAAGGAGAACGGTTCCGCCATCGTCTCGAACGCTACATCCAGCTCTTCCGCCACTACAACCTGGATCCCACCATCCGCCTGATCCGCGGCGACGTGGTGGCGACCATTCTCGGCATCGCCGACCGGATCGATGCCGACCTGATCGTGCTCGGCCCGCCGCGCAGCCGGGGGACACTCTTCTCCCAGTCGGTGATCGACGGGGTGAGCCGCGGCAGCCGCCGGCCGGTGCTGGTGGCCGACAGAAGCCCGTTGGAGGAGATCTGGTCCCTGGCCGACACCCCGCCCACCGAACTTGGCGGCAGCCAGGTGCTGGACCTGGACCTGTTCCTGGTCGACTGCTGGTTCGACCACGTGGAGTGGCTTGCCGACCTGGCCCTGGCCCTGGTGCGGCAGACCGGGCCGGTGCCGGACAGGGACGTGACCCGCTGCTGCCTGGCCAGGTGGCTGGAGCAGCTCCGTGCCCGCCCCGCCTGGCAGGAGGTGGTGACGCTGCTGGAGCCGGTCCACGACGAACTCCAGGCCATTGCCCGGCGGATGCGGGCGGCCGGCGGTGACGAGGAACGGTTGCGCTCCCTCTACCTGGACCGGGCCCTGCCCTGTGCCTGCAGGTTCCGGCGCCAGTTGCAGCGGGTGAGCAACCTGGTCCGGAGGCTGTCGGGCAACCGGCGGCTCCAGCAGGTGCCGTCACTGTCGGCGCTGCTCTGCCCGGTCTATTCCTCTGCTGTGCCTGCGGGCGGTCCGCTGCTCCAGCTCCATACCCTGCGGGAGTACATGCTGGACGGCCGGCTGCCGCCGCCCGGCAGCAGGGAGGAGACCGCCTGATGCGGCTGGCTGTTTTTGCCGATATCCACGCCAACCTGGCGGCCCTGCAGGCCGTGGTCGACGATATGGCGAAATGTCATGTCCATCGGCACTGCTGCCTGGGCGACATCGTGGGCTACGGCCCCCGGCCGGAGGAGTGCATCGGCCTGGTCCGGTCCCTGCCCCGCCTGATCTGTATCCGCGGCAACCACGATGCCGCGGCCACCTGGCAGTTCTCGCCCTACGGGATGCAGAAACGGGCCACCGCCGCCATCCTCTGGACCATGGATCAACTGAGCACGGACAGCACCGCCTTCCTGAAGGGCCTGCCGCTGCTGCGCACCATGGGCAACATGCTGTTTGCCCATGCCAATCCCTACAATCCCGGGGCGTTCCGTTACGTGTTGAACAGCAAGTATGCCCGCCGCAGCTTCGGCGCCACCGGCAGGCCACTGATCTTTGTCGGCCATACCCACGTGCCGATGATCATCACCAGGAGGAATCTTTTCCGGATCGATTTCCAGCAGCCGCACGGGCCCCTGGTCCGCAGGCTCGATCCGAAGAAACGTCATATCATCAACTGCGGTTCCGTGGGCCAGCCCCGTGACCGGGATCCTCGGGCCTGCTACTGTATCTGGGACACCAGGCAACAGACCCTGGAATACCGGCGGCTCGAGTATGATGTCGCGGCCACGGCCGCCGGCATCGAGGCCATCGATGCCCTTTCCGACGCCATGGCCCGCCGTCTCGGCAGGGGCGTCTGAACCCGACAGGTCACCGGCCGGGAGGAGAATGCGATGATCCCCTGTTTCAACGACAACAATCTCCGCGTCAGGTTCCTGGTCCGGGTGACCCTGCTGCTGGCCGCCTGCAGCCTGCTGGGGGCCACCCTCTACTATTTTCATCTCCGGGCGATTCTGATCCGTGATGCCCTGGATACCTCCGAGGTCATCCTGCTGGAGGTCGAATCCATCCGCCAGTATGTGCGCGATGTGCTGCGGCCGGCCATCTCCGGCCGTGAGCCGCCGGACACCTTCGTCATCGAGGCCATGTCGTCCACCTATGTCAGCCTCAGCATCATGCGGCGCTTCGGGGAGAAGATGCCGGGGTACAGTTTCCGCCGCGCCTCGCTCAATCCCCTCAACCCCGAAAACCTGGCCGATGCCTTTGAGGAGGAGATGTTCTCCTGGTTCGAGGAGGATCCCTCCAGGACCATCTGGCGCGGTATCGTGCCGAGAAACGGACAGCTTGCCTTTGTCACCGTGGTGCCGGACTACATGGAAAAAGGCTGCCTCCGCTGCCACGGCGACGTGAAGAAGGCGCCGGCCGAGATCGTCCGCCGCTACGGCACCGGCGGCGGTTACCGTTTCAGGGAGGGCGATCTTGCCGGGGTCGATTCGGTGGCCATACCCGTGGCCGCCGCCTTTGCCAGGATCCGGCGCAACTCCCTGCTCGTCTTTGTCGTTATCCTGAGCGGGGCCGTGCTGCTCATCTATCTCTTCAACCGTCTCTTCAACTCCCTGGTCATCCGGCGACTGCTCCGGGTCAGCCGTTCCCTGGCCAACGGCGAGGGCGGGCCGCAACCGGGGCAGGACGAGCTTGACCTGCTGCGGCAGTCCGTGGCGGTCCTTTCCCGCTATGTCCGCGCGGCCCGCAAGGGCGCCGGCCTGCTGCCGAACTTCACCGGCTCCTGCCGTGTAGGGGCGCCCATCACCGGCGGTACCCTCTCCTGGATCCATGCCGGCCGCGATCTCCGCCAGGAGCGCGACGTGGCCCTCAAGATCGGCCTGAACGAGGTCCTGATCAATCCCCTGTACGCTGCCTGCCTGGAGGCCGAGTTCAGCCTGTTCACGGGCTTTCGTCATCGTTGTGTACCTGTTGTCCGCGAAGCGCGGGACGCCATGCTTGTCCTGGATCCCCTGCCGTCAACGGACCTGGGTGAATGGATCGGTTCCGAGGACAACAGGGGCCGGAAAAGGAAGGCCATCCTGGAGCAGATCTGTGAGCTGGTGGCCAGTCTGCACACCGAAGGCATCGTCCACCATGACCTGCGGGCCGAGGTCTTCCTGGTGCGGGATGGCCGGGAGATCGTGCTCGTCGATATGGGGCTTGCCTCCCGGCAGGGGGTCGAGGACGTGATCCTCTCCTCTGGGCTCGGGCCCCAGGGCGATCCCCGGACCATGGCCCCGGAACAGTTGCAGGGTCAGCGGGGCAATCCGCTCTGTGATATCTACGGCGTTGGTGTTATGGTATACCGGATGGTCACCCGGAGCATGCCCTTTGCCATGGACACAGCGGACGGTCCCGGGGGCTGGCTGCGGGCCAGGAAGCATCTCCGGCCGCCCTCGGCCCACGTGGCCGGCCTGGATCCGCGGCTGGAGAAGGTTATCCTGAAGGCCATGGCCTGGGACCCGGCCGAAAGGTACCAGTGGATCGAGGACCTGTGGGAGGACCTGGCGCAGGTCCTGTAGACCCCCCGGTTCCCGGGGAACGGCCGGACCGGAGACGAGGACCCCAACCGGAAGGAGAATGCCATGAAGGAATCACCGCAACACAATCTCGGCCTGGATCTGGTCCGGGTGACCGAGGCCGCCGCCCTGGCCGCGGCCCGCTGGATGGGGAGGGGCGCCAAGGAGGAGGGGGACGGAGCCGCGGTCGATGCCATGCGGATCAGTTTCAATTCCGTCGATATCCGGGGACGGGTGGTGATCGGCGAGGGCGAGAAGGATCATGCCCCCATGCTCTATAACGGCGAGGAGGTCGGTTCGGGCCAGGGCCCGGAGATGGACCTTGCCGTCGACCCGGTGGAGGGCACCCGCCTGCTGGCTCACGGCCGGCCCAATGCCATTGCCGTGGTCTCCATGGCGCCGCGCGGCACCATGTACAACCCCGGCCCGGCCTTTTACATGAACAAGCTGGTGGGGCCGGCGGAGACCAGGGGGGTCCTGGACATCCGGGCGCCGGTGGCCGAGAACCTGCGCCAGGCGGCACGCGCCCTTGGCAAGGACGTGGATGACCTGGTGGTCTTTGTGCTCGACAAGGAACGGCACCTCGGCCTGGTGGAGGAGATCAGGACGGCCGGGGCCCGGAT
>JALSNC010000102.1 GCA_026987195.1 Desulfobulbaceae bacterium
AGGTGGGCGGGCACGCGGTCATCACCCGCCAGGTGGCCGACGAGGCCCTCAACATGCTGGCCGTGGACCGCTTCGGCCTGGACGAGATGGACCGGCGCATCCTGCTGACCCTCATCGACCGGTTCCAGGGCGGCCCCATCGGCCTTGATACCCTGGCCACCGCGGTCTGCGAGGAGAAGAATACCCTGGAAGACGTGTACGAGCCGTTCCTGATCCAGTCCGGATTCCTGGTGCGCACGCCGCGCGGCCGGATGGTGACCCGCACCGCCTATGAGCATTTCGGCCGAACGCTGCCCCGGGGTCATGCACGGCAGGCCGGACTTTTTGAACAGGGCTGAACCATGAAAAAGAAAACTGTCAGGGATATAGCGCAGATGAAGGGCAGGGAGAAGATCGCCATGCTGACGGCCTATGATGCGGCCATGGCCGGTCTGCTCGACGAGTGCGGCATCGATATCCTCCTGGTCGGCGATTCGCTGGGCATGGTGGTGCTCGGCTACGAGTCCACGGTGCCGGTGACCATGGAGGAGATGCTGCACCACGTGGCCGCCGTGCGCCGCGGCAGTCCCAATGCCCTGGTGATCGCGGACATGCCCTTTGGCTCCTGCCAGGTGAGTCCGGAACAGGCGGTGGCCAACGGCATCCGCTTCATGAAGGAGGGCGGATGCGACGGGGTCAAGGTCGAGGGAGGCGGCGATGTCTGCGCCACGGTGCAGGCCCTGGTCCGGGCCGGGGTTCCGGTCATGGGGCATTTGGGCGTGACGCCCCAGACCGCCGGTCTCCTCGGTGGCTACAGGGTCCAGGGCCGGTCGAGGGAGGCGGCCCGCCGCCTGCTTGCTGACGCCGATCTGCTGGCCCGGGCCGGGGTCTTTTCCATTGTCCTGGAATGTATCCCCGAGGAACTGGCCCGGCTGATCACCGAACGGGTCCCGGTGCCCACCCTGGGCATCGGCGCCGGCATCCACTGTGACGGCCAGGTCCTGGTCACCAACGATCTCCTGGGCCTGTTTGACCGGTTCACTCCCCATTTCGTGAAAAAGTACCTGCAACTGGCGCCCATGATCCGGGAAGCGGTGAGCGGTTTCCGCGACGATGTGCGCCAGGGCGCCTTTCCCGGCCCCGAGCACAGCTTTTCATCGGACACCGATTTCAGCGATCTTGCCGGCACCTGATTGTTTTCGGTGTCCGCCTGTTTCCCCTGCAGAGGCTTTCATGATGCTGGCAAGGATCCCTGAACCGGAACTGATGGCGGACGCGGCCCAGGGCCTGGCCTATGCCGAGGCCGATTTCTCCGGTCCCAACCACCAGTTTCTTCGGCTTTTTGCTGAAAAGTTTCCCGATTTCGACGGCCAGGGCCGGGTCCTGGACCTGGGTTGTGGCCCGGCCGATATCCTGATCCACTTCGCCCTCTGCCACCCGCGGACCTCCTGTGTCGGCATCGACGGTGCCGAGGCCATGCTGGCGCCGGGCCGCGAGGTGCTGGCCCACGAACGTCTGGAGCAGCGGCTGGAGCTTTGCTGCCGTTGCCTGCCGTTTGACGGCAGGGCATTTGGCCGCTTTGACGTTATTCTCTCCAACAGTCTTCTCCATCACCTCCACGATCCCCATGTGCTGTGGCGTACCGTGGCCGATGTGACCGCACCGGGCTGCCGCCTGCTGGTCATGGATCTCTTCCGGCCGTCGTCGCGCCGGGCGGCCCGGCAGATCGTGCAGACGTATGCCGGTGGCGAACCCGATATCCTGCAGAACGATTTCTATAACTCCCTGCTTGCCGCCTTCCGGGTGGACGAGGTCCGGTCCCAGCTTGCGCATGCCGGCCTTTCCCTCCACTGCCGGCAGGTCAGTGACCGCCACCTCGCGGTCTGGGGCAGGCTGGAACCGGCGTGGAACCCTTCGGGTTGTTAACTAGTAATAGTTCACCGCTATCAGCAACTACCTGAAAATAACGACACCTTTGGTAAAAAGTTCAGCAGTGCGCCGGCTGTGCGTGATCGTGGCTGGCCGACTATAGTACGTTATGCGGCCAGCCGCGGGCGCGTGCAGATGGCGTGCTGCTGAACTTTTACGTTAACTATGCGGTTTTACTTCCCCAGTTCCGGTAGGGATTCCGCACCAGGCTGGCGTTGAAATAGCGGTCGTCCCCGGTCACCTCCCGCCCCAGCCACGGCGGGCGCGGAAAGTCCTGCTCTTCGCTCTCCAGCTCGATCTCCGCCACCAGCAGGCCCTGGTTCTCGCCGGCAAACTCGTCGATCTCCCAGGTGAATCCGCCATACTCCACCAGGTAGCGTGTTTTTTCGATCAGCGGACCGCTGCAGAGCGTCGACAGCATCTCGCGCGCATCTTTCACCGGAATCAGATATTCATACTCCGCCCTGGCCGCACCGCTGCTCTTTCCCTTGATGGTCAGAAATCCCTGCTCCTCCACGGTGCGGACCCGCACCGTTACGCCGCTGCCGGCCGTGATGTAACCCTGCCGGTATTTTCGTCCGCGGGCGGACCGGCGCCAGGAGTCGTTACGAAGAAGGAATTTTCTTTCGATTTCCAGTGCCATGGTAGGCATTCTCCCTCTGTGGTGCATTATTTGTCACAGTTCACCCTGTCGGCAATCAAGGTGCAAGGTTTTCTTTCCGGTGCAGGAATTTTCTTGCACCGTCCTGGCTTGCACAGGGACGGCAGATGTATGGGGTTGTATTGTGTTTTTATGTTATTTCAAGATGTTATTTTATTTTTTCTGTGTGGATCACTCCTTGCAACGACACCTGCCGAGTTTGCTTGAACCCTGGCCGCATGATGGTGGCGGGGTGACGGCGGGACGTAACAGGTCACTGCCATCCGTAACGATGGGAAGTACCACTGCCGATGCCGCTGAACTGTGACCGGCGGCTGCCCCGGCTGTCTCCCGGGGCGAGGCCAAGAGCCAACAGCTGCAAGGAGGAGTGATTATGACAGAAAAGGAAAAGAACGACATCCAGTTGACCGAGACCGAAGAGGCATGGGACGAGGAGGCCGATGACCTGCGGGTCAAGTCTGTGGGCTGGAAGGAACTCTATCTCAAGGAGGACTGGTGGGCCATCTGGCTCTCCCTGGGCCTCATTGTCGTGGCCTACGCCTTCTTTGTCTCCGGCGGCTCCATCAAGTGGATCGCTGTCCATCCGGCCCGCTGGAGCACCCTTACCCAGCTGGCGACTGATTTCAGCAGCCATATTGTCCAGTATATCGCCCAGTTCATCATGTGGCTGGTCGTCTTCACCCTCAGTCTCAAGGTGATGGGCATCAAGCCCCGTGAGTTCATCCCCTCGTTTATCTTTGTCTATGTCTGCTCCATTCTCATCTTCATGGTCGGCGCCTGGGAGCATGCGCATCACTACAACCTGGAGCCGCCCCTGCTGGCCCTGGCCCTGGGCATGGTGATCGCCAACTTCATCGGTCTGCCCCGCTGGATGGATGCCGGTTTCCGGGTCGAGTACTATATCAAGGTGGGCATCATCCTCCTCGGTGCGACCCTGCCGCTCACCCTGATCGTCTGGGCCGGGCCGGTGGCCATCGGCCAGGCCTCCATCGTCGCGGTTACCACTTTCCTGGTCATCTTTTTCGTCGGCCGCAGGCTGGGCCTTGACAGACGCCTCTGCGCCACCCTTGGCGCCGGCGGTGCGGTCTGCGGTGTCTCCGGTTCCATCGCCATCGCCGGCGCGGTCGGCGCCAAGAAGGAACACGCCCCCATCGCCATCACCATGGTCATCCTCTGGGCCATTGTCATGATCTTTTTCCTGCCCCTGGTCTCCAGGCTGCTGCAGCTCCATACCGGCGTGGTCGGCGCCTGGGTCGGCACCTCCGAGTTTGCCGATGCGGCCGGATTTGCGGCTGCGCAGGCCTACGGCGACATGGCGGCCAATGTCCCCGGTATTCCGGGCAGCCCGGAGGACGCTGTCTGGGGATTCACTCTGATGAAGGTCGTGGGCCGGGACATCTGGATCGGCATCTGGGCCTTTGTCATGGCCATCATCTCCACCACCTTCTGGGACCGCAAGAGCGGCACCAAGCCCAACCCGGCCGAGATCTGGTGGCGTTTTCCCAAGTTCGTGCTCGGTTTTTTCGTTGCCTCGATCATCATGACCCTGATCTCCAGCCAGTACTCGCTCCAGGAGTACAACGAGGTTCTCAAGCCCATGCTGGTGAGCCCGATCAAGTCCCTGCGGACCTGGGCCTTTATCTTCTGTTTCTTCAGCATCGGCCTGACCACCCGTTTCCGGGAGCTGGCTTCGGCAGGAACCAAACCGTTCTGGGCCTTCACCAGCGGCGTGGTTGCCAATGTCGCCCTCGGCTTTATCCTTTCCTCGATCGTCTTTGCTCATTACTGGGAGAACCTGTCCCATTGAGAGGATGAACGGGAACGATGTCAGGTCTGCCCCGGGCGGCGGACCAGGTGTCGGGAGTCAGGAGCCTGGGAGAGAATCCGGATTCAGCTTCTGCCCCGGCGGTTGCATTTTTTTTCGGTGGCCCGGATCCGGCAACAGGGTCCGGGCCATCACGGTTTGTTGAAAAGGAGAATACCATGCGCGTGGCACCGGAAAAAAGGATCTGCCTCAATTGCCTGTTTTTCAGAAATGATCCCGGTTTTCTCGAGGCGGAGTTCAAGGGATGGAGCACCCTGGGGTCGGCCTATGGCTCGGTGCGCAAGGATGACGGCATCTGCTCCCGGCACGAGGAATACCTCTCCGCCTATGACTGGTGCAACCAGTTCAGGCCGGGGACCCGCCTGGAGCGTGATCACTGCTGATGCTGCTCATCCTCTGAGGTGCCGGTTGCGAAACCGGTCGGCCGAGATACGGTATCGCTTGAGGAGCTGCTGCAGTGACTGGCGTTCGATGCCGGCCAGCTTGGCCGCCCGGGAGACATTGCCGCCAGTCCTTTCCAGGAGGCCGGTCATGTAGTGGACGGTGAATTTTTCCAGGATCGCTCTTTTGGCCTCCGGGTAGCTGCGCTCGCAGAGGTCGGTTCCATAGTCCCGGCTTCCAGGGAGCACCGACAGCTCGCAGTCAAAATCCTCCGGCATGAGCTGGTCTGTCTTGGCAAAGATCAGGGCCCGCTTGATGGCATTCTCCAGCTCCCGCACATTGCCGGTCCATCGCCGTTCCACCAGGTAGCGCAGGGCCTGGTCGGATATCTTCTTGTTTGTTCCCATCTCCCTGTTGTACCGTAAAAGAAGATGGTTGGCAATGAGCGGAATGTCCTCGGGAATATCCCGCAGGGCAGGGGTATGGATGGCAACACAGGCAAGGCGGTGGTAGAGGTCTTCCCGGAAATCGCCCTTGCGGATCTTGTCCTGCAGGTTCTGGTTGGTGGCCGCGATGATCCGCACGTCCACCGGCCGGGTGCGGTCGGCTCCCAGGGGGCGGAGTTCCTTGTCCTGGAGAACCCGCAGCAGCTTGGTCTGCAGGGCAGGTGCCATGTCGCCAATCTCGTCGAGAACGATACTGCCGCCTTCGGCGGCGACAAAGAGGCCGGCCCGGTCGGAGCGGGCGCCGGTGAAGGCGCCCCTGCGATGGCCGAAGAGTTCACTCTCCAGGATCTCCTCCGGGATGGCGGCACAGTTGACCGTGACCAGGGGACCGTCGGCCCGGGCACTGAGGTCGTGGATCATCCTGGCCACCAGCTCCTTGCCCGTACCGGTCTCGCCGGTGATGAGCACCGTGACATCGGTCTTTGCCACCAGGTTGATGGTCTCCACCAGCCGGTTCATGGGCATGGACTGGCCGATGAGGCGGTCGTTGACCTGCTGTTCCCGGACCCGCCTGCTCAGGTCCCGGGTCCGCCGCTTCAGGGCCTCGTGTTCCAGGGCCTTCTTCAGGGTGTGGAGGAGGCGTTCCTCGTCAAAGGGTTTGGTGATGAAGTCGTAGGCACCCAGCTTGAGTGATTCCACGGCCTTCTCGATACTGCCGTAGGCTGTCATCAGGATGACAATGGCCTCCCTGTCGGCCTGCTTGATCCGCTGCAGCAGTTCCAGGCCGTCCATGCCCGGCATGCGGATGTCGGTCACCACCACGTCACAGGCGTGGTGACGCAGGTGTTCCAGTGCCCTGTCGCCATTGTCGGCGCAATGGATATCCACGTCCAGTTCCGACTGCAGAAGACGGGAGAGAAATTCCAGCATGTCGGGCTTGTCGTCGACGATCAGTATGGATTGCCTGCTCATTGCGTTTTTCCCTCCAGGGGCAGGCGGAACCAGAAGGTCGTGCCCTTGCCCTCTTCACTGGTGAACGAGATCTCGCCGCCATGCTCTTCAACGATGCCATAGCTCACTGCGGTCCCCAGGCCGGTGCCCTGGCCGGGCTCCTTGGTGGTGAAAAAGGGTTCAAAGATCCTGTGGCGGATAGCGGCGGGTATGCCGCGGCCTGTATCGGTGAAGGAGACCCGAACCATGTTGTCCCCGGGTTCGTAGCTGGTGGTGACCATGATGGTGCCCCGGCCGTCGATGGCCTGGGAGGCATTGATCAGCAGGTTGAGGCAGATCTGTCGGATCCGGTCCACCGACATGGGGACCGGCGGCACATCGGTTGAGAAAGCGGTCCTGATATCGATCCCCTTGGCTGCAAACTCGCCATCCACGACCTCGATGACAGAGCGGATGGTTTCGGCGATGTCGGCACGGACAAAGCGGGTGTCGGCCTGGCGGGAGAAGTTGAGCAGGTCCTCGACGATCTTCTTGCACATGGCGGCATTGTTGCGGACGACCTGCAGGTCCCTCTGTGTCCGTTCATCGGTGGCTGTCTTGAGGAGCAGGCCGGTGTAGCCCATGACAATGCTCAAAGGATTGTTGATCTCGTGGGCCACGCCGGCGGCGAGCTGGCCGATGGAGGCCAGTTTTTCGGCCTGACGGATCTGCTGCTCCATGCTCTTCCATTCGCCGATATCCTTGATGATGCATTCGTAACGGCATCTGCGCTGGTGCTTGTCCTGCTGCCGCGTGGCGGTGATCAGCACGTCGATCTCGTCGTTGTCCCGTTTGCGGAATCTGGCCTCGAAATCCTTGACAAAACCCGCTGTCTCCATCTGTTCGAGAAAGGCCATGCAGGTCTCCTGGTGAACGAAGAAATCGTGGATGGTGACGCTGCGCATGAAGTCCTCCCGGTTCTTGCAGCCAAAGAGCTCGATACCGGCGTTGTTGACATCCACCATCAGCCCCTCGCAGTCGGTGACGATGATGCCGTCCTTGGACCCCTCGAAGATCTGACGGTACTTGGCCTCGGAGGCCCGCAGGTCATCCTGGGATTTTTTCAGGTGACCGATCATCCGGTTGAACGACTCGCCCAGTTCGGCGATCTCGTCGCTGCCCTTGACATCCAGGCTCACATCCAGCCCCTTCTCGCCGCTGACCACGGATTTGAAGAAGGCACTGGCCCTCTTCAGTGGCCGGACCGCGACCACGTAATGAAAGTAGTTGAGCAGGACCAGGACCACTGTCAGGATCACCAGGCCGAGGAGGAAGATGCCAAAGGCGGCCTGGCGGATCTTGGAAAAGGTGGGATCAACGGGGACGGCGATGGACTCCAGGCCCACCACCTCGCCCACCTGCCAGTTGTGTCCGTTCTTGCTGCCGTAGCGGCGGAGAAGCGATTTCGGCGCCAGCGCGGGATCGCCATGACAGAGCAGGCAGGAGGATTCCATGCGCACCGCCTTGAGACGGATGAAATAGCGGGTGCCATGCCGGCTCACCAGGCCCTTCCAGCTTGTCTCTTCCTCCCTGCTGCCGCCGAAGCGGCGGATGAAGGCCGCCTCGAACTCATCGGCGCGGTTGTTCGGGTTCATGGGGTTGAGCGCCACCCGGCGGTAGACATTGCTGGGAAACCGGGTGATGAACCGGGACATGATCTTCTTGTTGACCACCGAGGTGGACATGGCCTCACTGACAAACTCGTCCCGCGGCAGGAGATGCAGCATCCGGGGCCGCAGGTCGTCGCGGACGAATTCCATGGTGGCGTCGATGAAGCCCAGGGTAACCCCGGTCTTTTCGTAGATCTCGTCGAGATAGAGATTCCTGACATAGCTGTAGAAGAAGATCGACACGACGCAGTCCGTGGCGAACAGGATCAGCCCCATGCCGAGCATGACCTTGGTGGTCAGCTTCAGTCCCCTGAATTTCACGTTTGCGGTCCTGGTCAGAGATCGGATGTCAGAGGCCGGGTGCGTTGTCTCCGGCAGGTAGAGAGTCAGCCGCACGCCATCCGGAGTCTGCGCTTACCTGTCGGCCAGCCACGATCACGCCAGATGACGCACTGCTGAATTTTTACCCAGGGTATCGGTATTTCCAGGTGGTTGCCGATAGCGGTGAACTGTGACTTCGACTGCCCGCATGGCAGACTGTCGGTGCAGGGACGACCGGCTGCTCGCCCCTGTCTGCCGGTCCGGAAAGAGTCGGCAAAGATCAGGCAAATACCATGCAACAGGGTAGCACATGCCCCGGGGCCTGGCAAGGGGGCTCTCCCCCTGGCCCAGGCGGATGCTTTCCGGAAATCAGGAGCAGGGTGGAAGAAAGAATTGACAATCTTCGCTCTCTTGGCTAGCGTCCTGTCACCTGTGAAAGACAACCCCCACTATTCTGGAGGATGCGATGAGAACGTTGATTGCTGACCTGTTTGGTAAATCGCCCTTTGGTCCCATCGTGGAACACAGCAAGAAGGTTCATGAATGCGTGGAGCTGCTCTGGCCGCTGATGGAGGCGCTGGTGGCCGAGGAGTATGAGAAGATCCGCAAGCTGCACTCCAAGATGTCGCGGCTCGAGCACGAGGCCGACCTGATCAAGCACGAGATCCGCAGCTTCATCTCCAGGCGCTATTTCCTCCCCGTTGACCGTTCCGACCTGGTCAATTTTCTTGCCCGCCAGGAAAAGATCGCCGACCTGGCCGAGGACTTCGCCGTGGTCCTCACCCTCCGCAACACCCACGTCCATCCCTCCATCCATGATCTCTTTTTCAGCTACCTGCACCAGGTCTTCCAGGTCAGCGGCACCCTGCTCACCGCGGCGGTGGAATTCAAGAACCTGGCCGAGGCCGCCTTTGCCGGCGCCGAGGCGGAATCGGTCCTCCATCTCATCGAGAATCTCGGTGAGGAGGAGTGGAAGACCGACAAGCTCTCACGTAAGCTCTCCCGTGCCGTCTACGCCCTGGAGGGGGAGGTGGAGCTGCTCAATATCCTTTTTTACGAGAAGATGGTGATCATGCTCGGCTCCATTGCCAACCAGGCCGAGAATGCCGGTGACTATCTCCGGGTGATGATCGAGAAAAGATAGGCAACAAAGGCTCCGGGCAGCTCCGAAGCCTTTTTTTTGTTCCAGCACAACCTGTCTCAAGTAGAGCACAATGGATTTTTATATCATCGGCCTGACGGCCCTCCTCGGTCTGTACATGGCGTGGAACATCGGCGCCAATGATGTGGCCAACTCCATGGCGGACGCGGTCGGTTCCAATGCGATCTCCATCCGCAACGCGGTTATTGCCGCGGGTATCTGCGAATTTGCCGGCGCGGTCCTGGTCGGTGCCCAGGTCACCAATACGGTCCGCAAGGGTATCGTCGATCCGGCCGTGCTCATGGCCATGCCCGGCATCTCCCATCAGGAGGCCGCCATCATCCTGGTGATCGGCATGTCGGCAGCCCTGCTGTCGGCAGCCTTCTGGCTCCATTTCTCCACCATGTACGGGATGCCGGTCTCCACCACCCATTCCATTGTCGGCGCTGTGGCCGGTTTTGGTGTGGTCGCCGCCGGATGGCATGCGGTCAACTGGGCCAAGATGGGCCAGATCGTCGCCTCCTGGTTCATCTCGCCGGTGGCCGGCGGTATGATGGCCTTTCTGCTGTTCAAATATATCTCCGGCGCCATCCTTGGAAATGACCGGCCGGCCAGGGCGGCCATCTTTCACATCCCCTTCATCACCTTTCTGCTCACGGCCACGGTCCTTCTGGCCACGATCTACAAGGGGCTCAAGCATGTGATCAAGAACATCGAATGGCTGACCGATTCGCGGGCCCTGACCCTTTCCCTTGCCGCCTCGCTGCTGGCTGCGGTGGGCTCATATTTCGTGGCCAGGAAAAAACTTGCCGGCCGCGACGATGATCCCCTGGGCGAGCAGCTCGAGGCCGTGGAGCGGATGTTCGTGCCCATGGTGGTGATCAGCTCCTGTTCGGTGGCCTTTGCCCACGGCGCCAACGACGTGGCCAACTCGGTGGGACCCCTGGCCGCCATTGTCCATGTCCTCAGGACCTCCACCATCGACATGAAGGTGCCGGTACCGCTCTGGATCCTGGCCCTGGGCGGCGGCGGCATCGTGCTCGGCCTGGCCACCTATGGCTACAAGGTCATGATGACGGTGGGCACCAAGATCACCGAGATCACGCCCTCCCGCGGCGTGGCCGCCGATATCGCCGCCACGGCCACGGTCCTGGCCTGTACCCGTCTGTCACTGCCCGTCTCCACCACCCACACCCTGGTGGGCGCCATTCTGGGCATCGGCCTGGCGCGCGGACTCGGTGGCATCAACCGCCGCATCGTCACTTCGATCTTCGGCTCCTGGCTCTTCACCGTGCCGGCCGCTGCCCTGATGTCGGTGATCTTTTTCGTTGTCGGCAGGTTCTTCTTCTTCGATATGCTCCGCCAGGTGATCAATCCCTGAAATCTCCCCGAATCCGCCTCCGCCCGGGGTCTCGATCCGGATCCGGTCTCCGCGTCCGGCCCGGATCTCGTTTTTAGATCCCAGGCTGATCCGTTGTCCGTCACGGCGGATGAAGGTGTTGCGGCCCCTGGTTCCGCAACATCCTCCTGCCAGGCCATAGGGGGCGAAGACCCGCCGTTCCGAGAGGATGGAGACCTGGAGAGGCTCGAGGAATTCGATCTCCCTGACCAGGCCGTCACCTCCCCGCCGGCGACCGGCGCCGCCGGAACCGCGGCGAAGGGCAAACTCCCTGAGCAGGACCGGGAAGCGTTGCTCCAGGACTTCGGGGTCCGTAATCCTGGTATTGGTCATGTGGGTATGCACCCCGGACTGGCCGTCCCAGGTGGGGCCCGCACCGGCACCGCCGCCGATGGTCTCGTAGTAGCCGAACGACTCGTTGCCGAAGGTGAGATTGTTCATGCAGCCCTGGGAGGCCGCGGCCATGGCGAATGCCCTGAGCACCACGTCCACTATCCGCTGCGAAGTCAGGACGTTGCCGCCGACCACCGCTGCCCGGGGAGACGGGGCCAGCAGGCAGCCGTCAGGGATACGGATCCGTACCGGCCGCAGGCAGCCGTCGTTGAGGGGCAGGTCCGTCCTGATGAGACAGCGCAGGCAGTAGAGCACCGCGGACCTGGTCACTGCCCGGGGAGCATTCCAGTTCCCCCAGACCTCGGGTCCGGTGCCGCTGAAATCGAAGACCGCGCTCCGCCGGAGACGGTCGATGGTCAGGCGCAGACGGATCTCGGAGCCGTCGTCCATGAAGTCCCGGGCGGCCAGGGTGCCCAGCCGGGCAAGGCCCCGCTCTTCGGAGAGACGGACCAGGCTGCTGCGTACCGCCTCCTCGGCCGCGTCCTGGACATGGGCCATGTAGGCCTGTACCACCGCCAGGCCGTAACGGTCCACCATCTCCAGCACCAGTTCCACCCCCTTGTTGTTGGCAGCCACCTGGGCCCTGAGGTCGGAAAGGTTGTCGTCAGGCCGCCGGCTGCCACTGCTCCGCGGCCGGCCCGGTTCCGGTTCCATGCGGCCCGGGGCCAGCAGCAGTTCACAGATACCCTCCTCCTGGAACACGCCGCCCTTCACCAGCTTGAAAGACTCGATGCAGGCCCCTTCCTCGGCCAGGAGTTTCGAATTCGGTGGCATGGAACCCGGTGAGATCCCGCCGATATCTGCGTGGTGGCCGCGGCTGGCCAGCCAGAAGATGATCTCGCCGTCTCTGAAGACCGGGGTGATCACTGTCATGTCGGGCAGGTGGCTGCCACCGGCTGCCGGATGGTTGGAGAGAAGAACGTCACCGGGCCGGATATCGCCGCGCCGGCGGCGGATCTGCTCCCGGACCGCCTCGCTCATGGAGCCGAGGTGGATGGGAACGTGCGGCGCATTGGCCACCAGATCGCCGTCAGCGTTGAACAGGGCGCAGGAAAAGTCGCGCCGTTCCTTGATGTTGGTGGAGATGGCGGTCTTTTCCAGCATTCGGCCCATCTGTTCGGCAATGGACATGAAGAGGTTGCTGAAGATGGCGAGCTGTACCGGGTCGACCCGGGTGGATGCCGCGGTCTGCCGCTGCTCCGGTTCCACCGTGATCTCCACGTCGCCGTGGTCGGTGATCCGCGCCCTGCAGCGCGCTTCCACCAGGATGGTGCTGGTGTCCTGGATCAGGATGGCCGGTCCCGTGATGCTGCTGGCTGGCGGCAGGGCTTCGAGCCGGTAGACCGGGATATCCTGCCACCGGCCATCCAGGAAACAGGGCCTGGTACCGAGCAGGGCCGCATCAGGATTCGAGGCGACCGGCCCGATCTTCCGGCGGGCAAGACCGCTGCTGCTGCCACTGGAGCGGACCCGCAGATCCTCGACCACTATCTGCCGTCCCTGCAGGGTGAAGCCGAATTCCCGCAGGTACGCACTGCGGAAGGCGGCGGCATAGTCCTGGTCGTCGGGTTCGGGGATCATCAGGCTCGCATCCGTGCCCTGGTAGCGGAGGTTGAGAAAACGCCGTGTCCGGATGGCGCTCTCGGCAAAGCCCTGCTCACGCAGCTCCCTGCGGGTCTGTCGGGCCAGTTCCTCCAGGCCGGCCCGGATCTGCTGTCGGTTTTCCGGGGCCAGGACCAGGGAGGCGGGCCGCTGCCGTTCACTGACCACCTCGGCCCGGCCGATGCCGTAGGCCGACAGGATACCGGAAAAACGGTGGATGAAGATGGTCCTGATCCCCAGCTTGCGGGCGATGCCGCAGCAGTGCTGGGGGCCGGCGCCGCCAAAGGTGGCAAGGATGTGTTCCTTGATGTCAAAGCCCCGCTGGACCGAGATCTCCCGGATGGGCCGGACCATGACCTCGTTGGCCACGTCCAGGAAGCCCTGCGCCACCTCCTCCACTGTGAACGGTTCCAGTCCCTTATGGCGGTAGCAGCGGTTGATCTCTGTCGTCAGCTCGGCCATGGCCTGCCAGGCCCCTGCCCGGTCCAGGGGCTGATCCTCGCCCGGGCCGAAGATGCGGGGGAAGAAATCCGCCTGGATACGCCCCAGGACCAGGTTGGCGTCGGTGATGCTCAGGTGGCCGTTTTTCCGGTAACAGACAGGGCCTGGATGGGCCCCGGCCGATTCCGGACCCACCACGAACATGTTGTTGGTGAAAAAGAGGCGGCTGCCACCGCCGGCTGCCACGGTTCGGATATGGAGTTGCGGCGCCTGGATACGGACACCGGCGGTCTCGTTTTCCAGGCGCAGGTCCGGCTCGCCATCGTAGCGGGAGACATCGGTGGAGGTGCCGCCCATGTCAAAGCCGATCACCGGTCGTGGCGCGGCCGGGTCATAGGCGGTTGTGGCATAGCCGATCACGCCGCCGGCAGGGCCGGAAAGGATGGCGCGCGAACCGTTGAACCGGTCCGCGTCGGTGAGGCCGCCGTCCGACTGCATGAAGAGCAGGGGAGTCCGTTGCAGGCCCTTTTCGAACCGGCCGCGGAAACCGGTCAGGTAGCTGCGGATGTGGGGGTTGAGGTAGGCGTCCACCAGGGTGGTGTCGCCCCGGGCCACCATTTTGATCATGGGCATGACCGCGCTGGAGAGTGACACCTGGCTGAACCCCAGTTCCCGGGCAAGACGGCCCGCCGCCTGTTCGTGATCGGGCCAGGCGTAGCCGTGCAGGAAGACGATGGCGACACTGTCGATGCCCCGGTCCAGAAGCCGTTCCAGGGCCGTGCGGAGGGCGGCAAGGTCGATGGGGCGCAGGACCAGGAACCGGTCACCTGTGATGCCTCGGACAACGGGCCGGCCCTGGATCTTCTCGTCCGGACGCAGGAGCCGGATACGTTCGTCCACCTCGACCACCTCCCGATAGAGCAGCTCCGGCCGTTTGATCTCCAGGTCAAAGAGGTCCGGCCGGTCCTGGTAGCCGATGCGCAGGAGATCTCCGAATCCCCTGGTGACCAGGAGGGCGCAGGGTGCGCCCTTACGTTCGAGCAGGGCATTGGTGGCCACGGTGGTGCCCATGCGGATCCAGTCGATGTTCTCCTCGGGCACCCGGTCCGGCGACACGGGATGGCCGAGCACCTCTTCCAGGATGCGGCGGATACCC
>JALSNC010000103.1 GCA_026987195.1 Desulfobulbaceae bacterium
GGCAGGGACCGCTTCTTCGCCAGGGTCGTCAGGAAGGGGAGGGTGATTGTCTTTCGGCCGTCCAACGGAACCATGATCGCCGAAACCCTGGACCCTGACATGGCCACCTCCCTGGATGATGACATCGCCTTCCCCGCGGCCTCCCTGCCGGCGGCCGCCGCCGATGCCGGAGTCCCGACCACCTCCCTGCCGGCGGCTGCCGGCGCCGCCGCTGCCACGGAGCGGATCATCGACGTCATGGTCCTCTACACCCCCGGCATGCTCCAGCTCTATCCCGGTGACACCATCATGATCCGCATTCAGCACCTGGTGGACCTGGCCAACCAGGCGTTTGGCAACTCCGGCATCCATGTCCGTTTCCGGCTGGTCCACATCGGGGAAAAAGAGTATGCTGATACCGGTTCCATGTATACGGCCCTGGACGACCTGACCGGGAACCGGGGGGTCTTCAGTGACGTGGAACTGCTGCGCGACCTCCATGGCGCCGATCAGGTCACCCTCCTGCGCCGGTACGTGGATGCGGGCTGCGGCCTGGCCTGGATCATGCAATCAGACGATGCCCGCCACGCCTATGCGGTGGTCCACGACGGACAGCGCGACGATGGCTACTACTGCGACGATCTCACCTATATCCACGAGGTTGGCCACAACCTGGGCTGTGCCCACGACCGGGACCATGCCGGCTTTGTCCGAGGCATGTATGACTACTCCTACGGCTACCAGTTCCAGGCCGGTGCGTCCTGGTACCGGACCATCATGAGCTATGACTGTGCCGGTGGCTGCCAGCGGATCACCTACTTTTCCAATCCCGCGGTTCTCTACAACGGTGTTCCCACCGGCAGGCCCGCAGGGACCCCCGGCGCGGCCGACAATGGCGATACCATCAACCGGACAAGTTACCTGGTCCAGGCGTACCGGCCGGCCACGGATCCGGACCTGGCACCCAGTCAGACCAGCCTGGCCGTGCCCGGCCCGGCCACCGAGGTGGGCACGGTCGCCCACACCGATCCCGCCCTTTATATCGAAAACCATGGCCAGGGCTACCTGCAGATCGGCCAGGTGGGCCAGGGCCTGGCGCCGCCGTTCTCCCTGGACAGTGATTCCTGCAGCAACCGGGAGATCGCCCCTTCCTGGCTCGATCCGGCCGCGCCGGAACACTGCAGCATACGTTTAAGGTTTGAACCCCGGCAGCCGGGCGTGTATAGTGCCTTTCTGGAGATTCCGAGCAACGATCCCGACACGCCGCGTCTGAGACTGGCGGTCAGCGGCACGGCCGAGTCCACCCCGCCCTGGATATCGGTCAGCCCCACCCGTCTCTCCTTCGGCAGGGTGACGACGGGAGGGCGTGCCGAGCTGGAGCTGCTCCTGGCCAACCGGGGCAGGCAGGAACTGCAGATCGGCAGCATTGCCGGCCCGGGCCCCTTTTCCATCCTCCTTGACGGATGTTCCGGCCAGACCCTTGCCACGGACCAGACCTGCAGGATGCGCATCGGCTTTGCCCCGGCGGACAGCGAGCGCTATCAGGACCATCTGCAGGTGCCGAGCAACGATCCCCTCCATGATCCGCTGCTTGTCCCTCTCAGGGGCGGGCCGTTTCCCTGGAATCTCTATCTGCCGGCCATTCTGCGCCAGTAGTGCGGCAGAATCCTGACATAATAAAAGTATCGGTCTTTTCAGGTGGTTGCCGGGCGCGGCGAACTATTACTCGCAAAGTACCGGCACTTCTGAATGGCTGCCCGGAGCGGTGAACTGCTACAGGATCTCTGCCGGCAGCCGGATGCACCCCTGTGAGGAGACACGTTCTTGCAGCAGGCCAGGATCCAGGAAACCCTCCGTGGTATCGTTGAACGGGTGACCTATCACGACAGAACCAGTGGCTGGTCCGTGCTCAGGCTGCGGCCCTTCAACGCCATGGAGTCCCTGGTCACGGTCACTGTCCACCAGATGCAGGTCTTTGCCGGTGCCACCATGGAGTTCAAGGGAGCCTGGACCGAGCATCCCCGCTATGGCCGCCAGTTCCGTGCCGAGCAGGCCACGGAACGCAGACCCGCCACCACCGGAGCCCTGGAAAAATACCTGGGCTCTGGCCTCATCCGGGGGGTCGGCCCCAAGACAGCGCGCAGGATCGTCCGCCATTTCGGTGACCAGACCCTGGAGATCTTTGAAAAGGATATCGACAGGCTCCTCGAGGTTCCCGGTATCGCGAAGAAGAAACTGGCCGCCATCAAGGAGGCCTGGCGGGAACACCGGGCGATCCGCGACGTGATGATGTTTCTCCAGTCCCACGGTATCTCGACCCTGTTTGCAGTCCGTATCTACAAGGAGTATGGTGACCGCGCCATAGCCCTGGTTTCCGAGGATCCCTACCGGCTGGCCCGCGACTTCTACGGTATCGGTTTTTTCTCCGCGGACCGGGTGGCCCTGTCCATCGGCTTTGCCCGCGACTCGGCCATGCGGATCACGGCCGGTATCCGTCATGTCCTGTCGGCCAGCCGGGAGCAGGGGCACTGTTTCCTTTACAGGGAGCAGATCGTGGCCCAGGTGAGCGAACTGCTGGGGGTGCAGCTGGAGAGCCGCATCCCGCCGCTCCTGGAGGAGATGGAGCACCAGGGGCAGCTCCGGGTCCGCATCCTGCCCATGCCGGGTGATCCGCAGCAGACCACGCTCTGCTACTACGCCAAGAGCCTCTATCACGACGAAGAGTATGTGGCCAGGGCCCTGGCCGGCCGCGCCGCCACCGGTACGCCCGCCGTCTCCGTGCAGCGGGCACGGGAGTGGCTGCAGCGGACCGGCCGGAACGGGGAAGTTGCCCTGAGCAGGGAACAGGCAGAAGCGGTGGCCGCCATTGCCGGCCAGTCCTGCGCGGTGCTCACCGGCGGGCCCGGCTGCGGCAAGACCACCACCATCAAGGCCCTGGTCTCCCTGCTCCGGGCCATGGGCCGCTCCATCATGCTGGCCGCTCCCACCGGCCGCGCCGCCCAGCGCATGGGTGAGGTGATCGGCATGGAGGCCCGCACCATCCACCGGTTGCTCGAATTCCAGGGCACCGGTTTCAAGCGCAATGAAACCAACCGGTTGCGCACCGATTTCCTCATCATCGACGAGTGCTCCATGCTCGACATCACCCTGACCGCGTCCCTCCTCCGGGCCGTGGACCGCACCACCGCACTGCTCTTCATCGGTGATGCCGACCAGCTGCCGTCGGTGGGAGCCGGCAATGTCCTGCGGGATCTCATCGACTCCGGGATAGTGCCCTGCCACCGCCTGACCAGGGTGTTCCGCCAGGCTGCACAATCCCGGATCATCAGCTATGCGCACCAGATCAACCGCGGCCGGATGCCCGCCATCGGCTCCCCCTTCAAGACCCCCTCCCTGTGGCAGGAGAGTGACTGTTTCTTCATCGACTCGGACGAGGCCACCATGCAGCAGCTCCGCTTCATCGCCCGGGTGAAGCAGCAGTACCGGTCCATCGAGCGGCGGGAACAGGAGGCCGGGGAGAACCCGGAACTGTTCGACACCGGAACGACGGCAGGGGAGGGCGTACCCGAGCAGTTCCGGCACGTGGACCTGGCCGCCCTGGCCGGGGCCGACACCCCGGCCGCCCAGCTCAGGGCCGTGGCCAGGAAGGTTCATCCCTGGTCATCGCTCTACTATGGCCTGACCGCCCTTGACGTGGTCCGCAGGCTCTACACCCAGTGGATTCCCAGGTACCTGGGGCCTTCCTGCGAGATCCAGGTCCTCTGTCCAATGATCCGCGGAACTTTGGGTACAGCCAACCTCAACCGTGTTCTCCAGGAAGCGGTCAACCCGGCCGGACCCGACCGAAGTGAACTGCAGATCGGCGAGAGGACCTTCCGCACCGGCGACCGGGTTATCCACCGGCGCAACAACTATGATCTCGGGGTGTTCAACGGCGACATCGGCGTCATCACGGACATCGACAACAGCGACCTCTCCTGCACGGTATCCTTTCTGCCTGAAGGCCGCCAGGTCACCTACCGGCGGGAACAGATCACCGAACTCGATGCCGCCTACGCCATTACCGTGCACAAGGCCCAGGGCTCCGAGTTCGACGTGGTGATCCTGCCGGTGCTGACCCAGCATTACCGGATGCTGTTTCGCAACCTCATCTACACCGGCCTCACCCGGGCAAGAAAGCTGGCCATCTTTGTCGGCAGCCGCCGTGCCCTGGCCATGGCCATCGCCAACCGGGACAGCGGCCTGCGTCAGACCGCGCTTCTCACCCTGCTCAGGCAGTTCAGTACCGGCCAGGGGAGTGTTTCCTGCCGGTGATTCTGTTATTGCGGAAAAAGCCGCTCCTCTGAAACCGGGCCCCTCAAAACCTGGAAACACCATGAGGTTATTATTTCTTCAGGCTGAAGTTTTGTTATAAATCTGAGCTGTATGCCATGGGGGAATCTGTCGACTGAACAGTGACTCACAGGGGATCTGGCTGTTTTCTGCTTGAAAAACAAAACAAATTGTGTTACTTTGAGAATTCTTACCATCACCGTCCATGGTGACATATTATCCGAAAATACGTGCCCGTCGTGACGGGGCGACTGTTTTCATATACAGTGCTGGCTTGTGACCAGGGAACCTGGTCCGGCCATGCCGGATTATTCCCAGACAGGCATCTCCCCTCTGTCTGACTTTTTTTTGCGCAGTGCACGCTGCCAGTCAACATTATCGAGGAAAGTAAGGAGTCCCTATGAGCGCAAAGATTATCAGCGGAACGGAAACCGCCAAGGCGATCCGCGAAGAGCTGAAAGCCGAGGTTGCGGAACTGAAGGAAAAGCACAATGTCGTCCCCGGCCTGGTGACGATCCTGGTCGGCGAGGATCCGGCCTCCCAGTCCTATGTTGCGGCCAAGAACAAGACCGCCCACGCCCTCGGCATCCACTCGGAGCAGGTGACCCTGCCCGCTGATACCAGCGAGAAAGAGCTGCTGGAACTGGTGGAGAAGTACAACAACGACGACAAGATCCACGGTATCCTCGTGCAGCTGCCGCTGCCGAAACACATCGACGAGGCCAAGGTCCTCTATGCCATCAACCCGGACAAGGACGTGGATGGTTTTCACCCGGTCAACGTGGGCAAGATGGTGCTCGGCGAGCAGTGCTTTCTGCCCTGCACGCCCCACGGCGTCCTCGAGCTGCTCAAGCGCACCGGCGTGGAGACCAGCGGTGCCGAGGTGGTGGTGGTCGGCCGTTCCAACATCGTCGGCAAGCCGGTGGCCAACCTGATGCTGCAGAAACGTGAAGGCGGCAATGCCACGGTCACCCTCTGCCACACCCGCACCAGGGACATGGATTTTCACACCAGGCGGGCCGATATCCTGATCGTGGCCGCCGGGGTCCCCAATATGATCAAGGCCGACCAGGTCAAGGAAGGCGTGGTGGTCATCGATGTCGGTGTCAACCGCATCGGCAAGACCGAGAGCGGCAAGGCCAAGCTGGCCGGTGACGTCGAGTTCGAGTCGGTCAAGGAGAAGGCCGCCGCCATCACCCCGGTCCCCGGCGGTGTGGGCCCCATGACCATCACCATGCTGATGAAGAACACGGTCCAGTCAGCCAGGCAGTTCGCCGGCCTGGCATAGGTCGGCAGGCCCCAACCACCTGCACCCCGGACTCCCATGAAGACCGCCGCCTCGGGCCCAGCCACTTCCGGCGGTTTTCATCTGTAATATACTTTATGCTCTGGCCGGGCAGCCAACTGTCCGCCCCGGAGAATATGATTTCAACAGGGCCCTGGCCTCTGTATCTGACTTCTTCTGGAGGGAACACTCATGGCAAAAATGAAGGGCTGTGAAAGCTGTAACGATATCACCGGAGCATCGACCCTCGATCTCCTGAACCAGGACCTGGCCAAGCAGGTCCGCACCGCCTACGACCGCCTGGAAGACCGCGGCATGTCGGCCTGTCTGTTCGGTTCCGGCGGCACCTGCTGCCGGATCTGCAACATGGGGCCCTGTCAGATCATCGACGGTGTCGAGTCCATGATCGGTGTCTGCGGCGCCACCGCCTCCACTGTGGCGGCAAGGAACTTCGCCCGCATTGTCGCCGCCGGCACCGCCGCCCACACCGACCACGCCCGTGAGATGGTCCGCGGCTTCATCGCCACCGCCAAGGGCGAGACCCCGCATGAAATCAAGGATGTGGACAAGCTCCACCGGATGGCCAGGCTGTTCGGTGTCGAGACCGAGGGGCGGGACAAGAACGAGATCGCCCTCGAGCTCGGTGAAAAGGCCCTTGCCGAGTTCGGCCAGCAGGAGGGCACCCTGACCATGCTCAAGCGGGCCCCGGAAAAACAGCAGGAGATCTGGAAACGGGAAGGGGTGGAGCCGCGCGGCATCGACCGCGAGGTGGTGGAGATGATGCACCGCACCCACATGGGTGTTGACCAGGAGTACAAAAACATTCTCAAACAGGCCGCCCGCACCTCGCTGGCCGACGGCTGGGGCGCCTCCATGCTCTCCACCGAGCTCACCGACATCATGTTCGGCACCCCGGTGCCCAAGCGGGCCATCGTCGATCTCGGCGTCCTGCGCGAGGACATGGTCAACGTCACCGTCCACGGCCACGAGCCGCTCCTGGCCGAGTCCCTCTGCCTGGCGGTGGAGGACGAGGAGATCAGGGCCCTGGCCAAAAAGGCCGGTGCCAAGGGCGTCAACCTGGCCGGTGTCTGCTGCACCGGCAACGAGATCCTGATGCGGCGCGGCGTGCCGGTGGCCGGATCCTTCATCCAGCAGGAGATGGTGCTCGCCACCGGCGCGGTCGAGGCCATGGTGGTGGACGTGCAGTGCATCATGCAGTCGGTGGCCGAGGTGGTCAAGGGCAAGCACACCGACATCATCACCACCAACTACCGGGCCAAGATCCCCGGTGCCGTCCATATCCAGTTCGAGGAGGACGACGCCTACAACTCGGCCAAGGAGATCCTCAAGCACGCCATCGCCAACTTCAAAAAGCGGGGCGAGCACTACATCCCCAAGGACAAGAAGCTGGATGTGGTGGTCGGCTTCAGCCACGAGACCATCAACTACATGCTCGGCGGCCGCTTCCGCGCCTCCTACCGGCCGCTCAACGACAACATCATCAACGGCCGTATCCGCGGTGTTGCCGCCATCGTCGGCTGTGAGCACTACAAGTATGCCGATGATGTCCACTTCACCATTGCCAGGGAACTGATCAGGAACAACGTCCTGGTGCTCGCCACCGGCTGTGCCGCCCAGGCGCTGGGCCGGCGGGGCCTGCTCCGTCCCGAGGCGGCGGCGGAATACGCCGGCGAGGGACTGGCCGAGGTCTGCGAGACCGTGGGCATGCCGCCGGCCCTGCACGTGGGCTCCTGTGTCGACAACTCGCGCCTGCTCATTGCCCTGACCGAGATGGTGCGCGAAGGCGGCCTGGGCGACGATATCTCCCAGCTCCCCGCCGTCGGCACCGCGCCCCTGTGGATGAGCGAGAAGGCGGTGGCCATCGGTCAGTACTTTGTCACCTCCGGCGCCCATGTCATCTTCCAGAACCTGCCCATCACCGGCTCAAAGGACTTAAGCAAGTTCATCCTCGAGGGCATGAAGGAGCTCTATGGCGCCTGCTGGGGCGTGGAAGAGGATCCTGTCAAGCTGGCGCAGAAGATGATCGCCGCCATCGACGAGAAGCGCGAGGCCCTGGGCATCAACAAGAAGCAGGAACGTATCCTCATGGATATGCAGATGCGGCGTGAACTCGAGGGCAAGGCCCTGCCCGGCGCCGGCTGTACCCAGGGTGGCCACTGACAGGCAGGTAACTGATCACAGGGTGTGCAAGGGCACGGTTTTTCAACCTCGTTTTTGTAAGCGGTCTCAGGTAGGGCTGCGCCGCCGGTCGCCCTGTTCGCCTGGAGGAGGAAGCGGCCGCACGCACCGATCCGGCCGGAACCGGGTGGTATCCATCCGGCTCCGGCCGGCCACAGCGCCACAGCCGGGGAAGGTCACTGCGCTTCTATACCGGAGCCGTTGATTTTGCATTAACATAGCTGAAACTCCCGACTGCCCGGCCGGCAGGCGAAGGAGTCTATTTCCAAGGGAAGGAGGATCGATGAAATCAGGGAGCAATCTGGAGCGGGTACTCGAAAGCGGTGCGTTTGCTGTCACCGGTGAGTTGGGACCGCCGAAAAACAGTGACCCTGAAGTGGTCAGGAATAAGGCGCGTATCCTGAAAGGGAATGTCGATGCCGTCAACATCACCGACTGCCAGACAGCGATCGTCAGGATGTCGAGTATCGGCGCCGGCCTCATCGCCAGGTCCGAGGGCGTGGAACCGGTCATCCAGATGACCTGCCGTGACCGCAACCGGATCGGCATGCAGAGCGATATCCTCGCTGCCAGCGCCATGGGGCTCAGGAATCTGCTCTGCCTCACCGGTGACCATCAGAAGTTCGGCAACCATCCCGGGGCAAAGGGTGTGTTCGACATGGACTCCATCCAGCTCCTCGGCATGGTCCGGGAGATGCGGGACGAAAAGAAATTCCAGTGCGGCGAGGAGATCAAGGGCGCCGAGCCCAGGCTCTTTCTCGGCTGTGCCGCCAATCCCTTTGCCTACCCGTTCGAATTCCGTGCCGTCCGGCTTGGCAAGAAGATCGACAACGGAGCCGACTTCGTCCAGACCCAGATCATCTACAACGTGGAAAAATTCGCCCGCTTCATGGAGATGTGCCGTGATCTGGGGCTGCCCGAACGGGCCTATATCCTCGCCGGTGTCACACCGCCCAAGTCCCTGGGCATGGCCCGGTACATGAAGAAATTCGTCCCCGGCATGGATGTCACCGACGAGGTGATCGAGCGGATGAAGGGGGCAAAGGACAAGCAGGAAGAGGGGATCAACATCTGTGTCGACATCATCAACCAGGTCAAGGAGATCGATGGTGTCGCCGGGGTGCATGTCATGGCCATCGAGTGGGAAGAGGCCGTGCCCGAGATCTGTGAACGGGCCGGGCTCCTGCCCAGGCCGACCTTTGCCGGGACAGAGGAGGAGGCCGCGGTCACTGTCGGACAGCCGGCCGAGGCCATCACCGTGCGCGGCGAGGAGCACGCCGAAGCGGAGGTACAGCCCGCCACCGGGCAGGCCGGGGAAGAGATCCTTGCCCGGGCCCGTGAAGAGGCAGAGAAAATCGTTGCCGCGGCCAGGGAAGAGGCCGAGGCCCTCAAGGCCCGTGCCGCCGAAGCGCCCGCCGCGGCCATCGAGACCGCACCCACCGAGACTGTTACCATTGTTCCAGATGATGCAGGAGAACACGAGATGAATGAAAGAGAACGTCTGATGGCGTTGGAGTCCATGCAACAGGGCCTTGCCGCCTTGAAAAAGGCCTACGGCCTTACCGATGACCAGTTCGAGGCCCTGCTCAACTTTGCCGGCGCCGAGGCCATTCTGAAACGTGAGCCCAAGGCTGGTCCGGCCGCTCCGGCAACACCGCCGCCGGCGGCAGAAAAACCGGCCCCTCCTGCAGCGCCCGCGCCGGCCGCCGATGATGCGGCAGCCAGGGAAGAGGCCGAAGCCAGGGCACGGCAGGAAGCCGAGGCCAAGGCAAAGGCCGAGGCTGAAGCCAGGGCCAGGGCCGAGGCAGAGGCCGCGGAAAAGGCCAAGGCTGAGGCGGCAGCAAAGGCTGAAGCCGAAGCCAGGGCAAAGCAGGAAGCAGAGGCAAGGGCGAAACAGGAGGCAGAGGCCAGGGCCAAGGCTGAGGCTGAGGCCAAGGCGAAGGCCGAGGCAGAGGCAAAGGCCGAGGCAGAGGCAGAGGCAAAGGCGAAAGCCGAGGAAGAGGCCGCGGCTGCGAAAAAGGCCGAAACGCCCAGGGCGGTTCCTGCCGGCCTGGAGGCCCCTGAACTGGCCACCGGCGAGGCACCCTTTGCCGAGCGGTGCACCAAGGTGCCGGCCTCCGCCTACCGGCAGGACTACTCCGGAAGCATCCGCGAGGTGGTCCTCGGCAATGACGACCATACCGTCACCGTGGGCGGCTCTTCGGTGCTGCCCTTCCACCTCTTCGAGGGTGACATGGGGCACAGGCCGCTGATCGCCATGGAAGTTCTCGACATCAAACCCGAATGGCCCGAGTCACTCAGTAAATACTATGACGACGTGATGGACAATCCGGTGGCGTGGGCAAAGAAATGCGTTGAGGAGTACAATGCCGATGCCCTCAACATCTGGCTCATCGGCACCGATCCCAACGGCGAAGACCGTCCCTCCGCCGATGCGGCCAGGGATGCCGCCGCCGTCATCGAGGCCGTGGATGTGCCGATCATCGTCTGGGGCTGCGGCAATTCGGAAAAGGATACCGAGACCCTGCGCGAGGTCACCTCCATCATCGGCAGCAAGAAGGTCTGCCTGGCGCCGCTGGAAGATGCCAATTACCGCGCCATCGGCGCCACGGCCATGGCCTTCGGCCATCCCATCGTCGCGGCCTCGCCCATAGATGTCAACCTGGCCAAGCAGCTCAACATCCTGCTCGAGAACCTGGGCGTTTCCCTGGACACGGTCCTCATGGATCCCTCCATCGGTGCCCTGGGCTACGGTATCGAGTATACCTACTCGGTCATGGAGCGGATCAGGATCGCCGCCCTCACCCAGAAGGACGAAAAACTGCAGGTCCCCATCATCTGCAACCTGGGTCGCGAGGTCTGGAAGACCAAGGAGGTCGGCCTGCCCACTGACGAGCAGCTGGGCGACCAGGAGCGCCGGGGCATCATGATGGAGGCACTCACCGCCTCCTGCCTGATGATGGCCGGCGGCGAGGTCCTGATCATGCGCCATCCCAAGGCCGTCAATATGGCCAAGTCGCTGATCAGCGGCCTGATGGGATAGGCGGTTCCGGGAGGCCGGGAAAACCACTCCGGGGCGGCACAGGCCAGGGTTCCCGGAATCCACTGACGTTCAATCGCCTGTTGTGGCTGCGACCCGCATCGCGTCCGGCTGCGCTGGTTAGTACAAAGAGTTTATCAAGGGAGTTATCTCAATGTCGAAGATCATCTGTTCCGCAGCTATCCGTGGCGCCAAGAACATCATTGACATGGCCGAGGAGACCTATGAGGAGGCCCTGGTCAAGTACGGACCCGAGCAGGAGGTGGCCTTTCCCAACACCGCCTACTTTCTGCCCATCATCTATTCCATCCTCGGCGCCAAGGTGGAGAAACTCGGTGATATGAAGGAGATCTTCCAGGAGTGCCGCAAGCTCCTGCCGCCGGTGGTCACCGAGGACATCTGGCTGCCGTACCTTGCGCCGGCCCTGGACGCCGGCATGGCCACCTTCTTTGCCGAGGAGATGTTCGAGGCCATCCGCTATCTCAACGAACCCAACTTCTACACCAAGACCGAGGATCCCACCGAGGACAACATCTGGCTCGGCGCTGCCGACGACGTCATCTTCCGCAAGCGCGGCGTCGAATTCGTCGACGGCACCGCTCCCGGGTTTGCCGCCATCATGGGCACGCCCAGTGATCCGGAGGTCGCCTCCAAGATCGCCCTTGAGCTGCAGGAGAAGAATCTCTACATCTTCATGCACGACCAGACCGACGGCAAGAACATGGCCGAGCTGCTGGTGGACAATGGCGTCCAGGTCGGCTGGAACACCCGCCTGGTGCCCTTTGGCAAGTCCTACACCTCCGCGGTCTTTGCCATCGGCTTTGCCTGCCGCGTGGCCCTGGCCTTCGGCGGTATCAAGCCCGGCGACTTCAAGGGCAACCTGCTCTACAACAAGGACCGGACCTTTGCCTTCATCATGGCCTTCGGCCCGGTCTCCGACGAGTGGTACGCCAATGCCGCCGGCGCCATCAACTGGGGCTTCCCCACCATCTCGGACTGGGATATTCCCCAGGTTCTGCCCACCGGCATCTGCACCTACGAGCACGTGGTCTCCAACGTGCCCCACGACGAGATCGTGCAGAAGGCCATCGAGGTGCGCGGCCTCAAGGTCAATGTCACCAAGATCGATATCCCCATGTCGTTCGGCCCGGCCTTCGAGGGCGAGCGTATCCGCAAGGACGACCTCTACATGGAGTGCGGCGGCGGCCGCACCACCGGCGTCGAGGTCCTGATCTCCAAGGACATGAGCGAGGTCGAGGATGGCCTCGTCACCCTGGAAGGACCGGACATCGCCGATATCGAACAGGGCCAGAACCTGCCCATCGCCATCCTGGTCGAGGTTGCGGGCCGCGAGATGCAGTCCGATTTCGAGCCGATCCTGGAGCGGCAGTTCCATCACCTGATCAACTATATCCAGGGTATCATGCACATCGGCCAGCGGAACATCATGTGGGTCCGCATCGGCAAGGGCGCGGTGGAAAAGGGTTTCTCCTTCAAGCATATCGGTGTCGTTCTCCATGGCAAGCTGCACCAGGAGTTCGGTGCCATCCTCGACAAGGTCCAGGTCAAGATCTACACCGTCCAGGACAAGGTGGACGAGGTCATGGAACTGGCCAAGAAGGTCTATGCCGAGCGCGACCTGCGGCTGGGCGCCATGACCGACGAGACCGAGGAGGTCTTCTACTCCTGCACCCTGTGCCAGTCCTTTGCCCCCAGCCATGTCTGTGTCATCACCCCGGAGCGGATCGGCATGTGCGGCGCCTACAACTGGCTCGACGGCAAGGCCTCCTACCAGATCAACCCCACCGGTCCCAACCAGCCCATCGAGAAGGGCGAGTGCATTGACGAGGTCAACGGCTACTTCACCGGTATCAACGAGTTCGTGGCCCAGGCCTCGCGCGGTGCGGTCACCGAGGTGAGCTGCTACTCGCTGATGAACAACCCCATGACCGCCTGCGGCTGCTTCGAGGCCATCGCCGCCATGCTGCCCCAGTGCAACGGCATCATGGTGGTCAACCGCGACTACATGGGCATGACCCCCTCGGGCATGAAGTTCACCACCCTGGCCGGCATGGCCGGCGGCGGTATGCAGACCCCCGGCTTCATGGGCGTGTCCAAGCATTATCTCACCAGCCGCAAACTCTTCCTGGCCGAGGGCGGCATCAAGCGGCTGGTCTGGATTCCCAAGATGCTCAAGGACGAGATCGGCGACAAGCTGAAAAAACGGTGCGAGGAGATCGGCATGCCCGAACTGTTCGACATGATCGCCACCGAGGAGCAGGGAACCACCGAGGAGGAGATCCTCGCCTTTCTCAAGGAAAAGGGGCATCCCGCCCTGGAGATGGATACGGCCATCGGCTGATACACCACATTGACTGAGACCTGCCGGCGGCCTGCGAGCGGCCGCCGGCATTCGAGATACGCGTAAGGAGGAAAGAGAAAATGGCGTTAACCGGTATACAGATTCTCAAGATGCTGCCCAAGAAGAACTGCGGTGAGTGCGGCATCCCCACCTGCCTCGCCTTTGCCATGAAAGTGGCTGCTGGTCAGGCCGAGATCGAGACCTGCCCCTATGTCAGCGATGAGGCCAAGGCCACCATCGGCGAGGCGTCGGCACCGCCGATTCGTACCATCAAACTTGGGTCCGGTGACGCAGAATTCATCTCCGGCGGCGAGACCTGCCTTTTCCGCCACGAGAAGCGCTTCGAGCATCCCACGGGCATCGCCCTGCTGGTCCGGTGCGACGAGGACGAGGCGACCATTGATGCCAAGCTGCAGAGGTTTGTCGATCTCGAGTATGAGCGTGTCGGGGTCATGATGCGTGCCAACCTGGTGGCCGTCAGGGATACCGGCGATGGTGCCGCCTTCACCGCCCTGGTCAACAAGGTGCTGGAGAAGGCGCCCAAGGCGGCCATCATCCTCATGAGCGAGGATGTCGACAACATGAAGGCGGCAGCCGAGGCCTGCGGCGACCGGACACCGCTGCTCTATGGCGCCACGGCCGACAATGCCGAGGCCATGGCCGCACTCGCCAGGGAGGTGGGGGCCCCCATTGGTGTGCGCGGCAAAAACATCGATGACCTGGTGGATGTCACCTCCAGCCTGCTGGACGGCGGCATCAAGGATATGATGATCGACACTGGCGCCCGCACCATCCGCGCGGCCTTCGAGGACAACGTGGTCGCCCGCCGGGCCGCGGTCAAGGAGAAGTACAAGCCCCTTGGCTTCCCCACCATCACCTTTCCCTGTGAAATGACCGACGACCCCATGATGGAGGCCATGATCGCCTCGGTCCTGATGGCCAAGTACGCCGGCATCGTCGTCCTTGCCGACATCCAGGGCGACCTGCTCTTTCCGCTTCTTCTGGAACAGCTCAAC
>JALSNC010000104.1 GCA_026987195.1 Desulfobulbaceae bacterium
CAGAGCCTGAAAAACTGATTTCCCACTGCCTCCAGGTGACCAGCGACCATGAAAGGCTTCTTTCAACTGATCAGCTCCATGGAATTCCTCACCCTCCTCGAAGGTTTCGGGCCCCTGCCCTCCGAGTCCATAGCCATAGGTGACGGCCTGGGCCGGGTACTGGCCGCGGACGTCGTCTCGCCCGAGCAGCTTCCCCCCTTTGCCCGCTCCACCATGGACGGCTTTGCGGTCCGGGCGCGGGACACCTTCGGCTGCTCGGAATCCGAGCCGGCACTTCTCGGCATAGCCGGCGAGATCGCCATGGGCGCTCCGGGCCGGAGCATCGTCCTGGAACCGGGACAGTGTGCCCGCATCTGGACGGGCGGCGAGCTGCCGGCCAGGGCGGACGGGGTGGTGATGGTGGAGTACACCCGCCAGCTCGACGAGCGGACCATCGAGATCTTCCGGCCCGTGGCACCGGGTGAGAATGTGATCCGGGCCGGCGAGGATTTCACGCTCAGGGAGCCGGTCGTTGCCGGCGGCAGCCGACTGCGTCCCCAGGAGCTGGGTGTTCTGGCCGGCCTGGGGATCACCGATGTCCGGGTCCATCGGCGGCCGCGGGTGGCGATCATCTCCACCGGTGACGAGCTGGTGGGCCCCGAACAGCAACCGGGACCGGGCCAGATCCGGGACATCAATTCCACAACCCTTGCCAGCCTGGTCCTGGAGGCGGGCGGCATGCCCGCCTGCCACGGTATTGTCGGCGACGACCTCGAGACCATGCTCTCTGTCTGCCGCCGCGCCCTGGCCGAGGCCGACATGGTTCTGCTCTCGGGTGGCAGTTCGGTGGGCCGGCGCGACTTCACTCTCCAGGTCCTGGAGGGCATCGAGGGCAGCGAACTGCTGGCGCACGGGGTGGCCATTCGGCCGGGCAAGCCCACCATCCTTGCCCGCTGCGGCAACCGGGCCCTGTTTGGCCTGCCCGGTCATGTGGCGTCAGCCATGGTGGTCTTCCACCTCCTGGTCCGTCCCCTGCTGCGAAGGTTCTCCGGCCTTGCCACGGACACCGGCCTGGTCCGCATCCGGGCGCTCACCGACCAGCCCGTTCCCTCGGCCATCGGCCGCGAGGAGTATGTCCGCGTCCGCCTGACGCCGCAGCCCGGCGCAGGCGACCCGCTGGCCACCCCGGTCTATGGGAGATCCGGCCTCCTCAAGCCGCTGGTAAGGGCCGACGGTCTCCTGGTCATCGGCCGCGACGTAGAGGGCCTGGATGCCGGGGCAGCGGCGCCGGTCCTGCTCTTTCCATGAGCCTGCGAGACATCACCATCCATCAATCCGCAACCGGAGAGGCCGCCTGCTGCGGCGTTCCGGCCCATGACCGCTGAAAGCCATGCAACGGACCATCTACCTTGACATGCGATCCCTGGAAGAGGCGCAACGCCTCTTCTGGTCCCGTTTTGCCGATCATCTCACCGCCGAAGAGGAGATCGACTCCCGCCGGGCCGCCGGGCGGATCACCTCCCGGCCGGTGGTGGCGCGGCTCTCCTCGCCCTCCTTCCATTCCGCTGCCATGGACGGTCTGGCGGTGCGGGCCGAGGACACCTTCGGTGCCTCGGACGACATGCCGCTGACCCTGGACATCGCCTCTGGCCAGGCAGTGCCCATCAACACCGGTCACCCCCTGCCGGACGACAAGAACGCGGTCATCATGATCGAACACGTGCTCATGAGCGCGGACGGCCGGCATGCCACCATCCGCGCTCCGGTCTACCCCTGGCAGCATGTCCGCAAGGTGGGCGAGGACATCGTGGCCACGGAGCTGCTCTTTCCCACCAGCCACCGCCTCTCTCCGGCCGATGTCGCCGCCCTGCTCACCGCCGGCTGTGCCACGGTGACGGTGCGCCGGCAGCCACTGGTCACCATCATCCCCACGGGCAGCGAGCTGGTGGACCTGACCCCGGAGGCAACAGTGCCGCCGGGCAGGACCATCGAGTCCAACTCCGCGGTTCTGGCCGGCCTGGCCGTCCGCGCCGGTGCCCTGCCACGGGTGATGCCCATTATTGCCGACGAATACGACGATATCCGCCACCACCTGCTGGCGGCGGTCCGCAGTGATGCCGACATGGTGGTCATCAATGCCGGTTCCTCGGCAGGCAGTGCCGACTATACGGCACGGATCATCGCCGAGCTGGGCGAGGTCCTGGTCCACGGCGTGACCATGATGCCGGGCAAACCCACCATCCTTGGCGTGGTGGAGAACAAACCCGTGGTGGGCAACCCCGGCTATCCGGTCTCGGCCATCCTCTCGTTCGAACAGTTCGTCATGCCGCTGCTGGCCCGGATGCAGGGCACGGAGCTTGCGAAACCGCCACGCATCAGTGCCCGCCTGGCACGGGACCTGCCGTCCAGGGCCGGCATCGAGGAGTTCCGGCGCATGATCACCGGCCGCATCGGCAACGAGTTCGTCACCCTGCCTCTCAAGAAGGGGGCCGGCGCCATCACCACCCTGACCAGGGCCAACACCATGCTCCGCATACCAGGGTCCTCCGAGGGCGAGATCCGTTCCAGCCGGGTGGAGGTGGAACTGCTGCGGCCGCTGGCCGAGATCGAGAAGACCATCCTCTGCACCGGCAGCCACGACCTCTGCCTGGATCTGCTGCACGACTTCCTCAAGCGCCACGACCCACCCTATCCGCTGGCCTCCACCCACGTGGGATCAATGGGCGGCATCATGGCCATCCGCGACAACATGACCCATATCGCCGGCTCCCATCTGCTCGACCCGCAGAGCGGTTCCTACAACACAACGTACATCCGGCAGTACCTGGGAGACCGCGACATCGCCCTCGTCACCCTGGTGCATCGCCAGCAGGGATTCATGGTGCCACGGGGCAATCCGAAGAATATCCGCTCCACCGAGGACCTGCTGCGCGATGACGTCACCTTCATCAACCGCCAGGCCGGCTCCGGCACCCGGGTCCTGCTGGACCACGAGCTGGAGAAAAACGACATCGAC
Organism: Desulfobulbaceae bacterium; assembly: GCA_026987195.1. GTDB lineage: Bacteria > Desulfobacterota > Desulfobulbia > Desulfobulbales > Desulfobulbaceae > DRKI01. The sequence continues at coordinate 2,996 of JALSNC010000104.1, forward strand.
GCCGAACGTATCAAGGGGTATTCGGCCGAGGAATACACCCACATGGCCGTGGCCGTGGCCGTGCTCTCGGGCAAGGCGGACGCAGGGCTGGGCATCCTGGCGGCGGCCCGGGCCCTGGAGCTTGATTTCGTGCCGCTTACCGAGGAACGCTACGACCTGATCATCCCGGCACCGTTCCTGGACCTGCCCATGATCCGGGCCCTGCTCGGGATCGTCGTCTCGGGCCCGTTCCGGAAGGCGGTGGAGGCCATGGGCGGATATTCCTGCCGTGACACCGGACAGCAGCAGAGGATCATCCCGGAGTGAAAGAGAAGCGCCCCATGCAGGAGAGACACCGGTTCCGGCACAGCCGCCCCCTGATCACCAGACTGGCACCTGCCATGGCCTGGCTGCTCCTCTTCGATGCCACACCCGCCCTGGCCATCCAGGCACATGGCGCGCCGGAAGGGCTCTATGTCCACGAGATAGGACACATCCTCTATGGCCTGGCCATGCTGGGATTTACGCTCCGCGTCCTGCGCAGCACCAGGCTGTCGCGCAAACCAGGCTGGCGGCTCATGTCCCGGGGCACCCTGCTCCTGTTTCTCTGGAATATCTGGGCCTTTATCGCCCACATCATCGATGCCGCCATTCCCGCGTCCCACTTTCTCACCGACTCCGGGGGATTGCAGTCGATCCTGGTCCTGCGGTCCGGGATCGACTATCTCTACTGCCTGTTCCGGATGGACCACCTGCTCTGTGTCCCGGCCCTGTTGCTCATCTATCTCGGACTGCGCCACATGGTGGCCAGCGCGCCGATCACGCCCGAGGAGCAGGTCTCCTCGCGGTGAACCGGCTCAGGCCAGCTTCCGCACCACGCTGACCAGGCCATCCACCACCATGGCGCACCGCCGGTAGTCGATGGTGGAGGGCAGGTCGGAATAGCGGTGGTAATGGGGATTTCGGTAAAAGGCGGTATCAGTGACCATCAACGCAGGGTAACCGCAGCGGCTGTAGGCCCAGTGGTCCGAGAAGTCGATGCCGGGAACGAGAAATGCAGGCCCGTTGAGCCGCTCCACGGGCAGACCGGTGCCGGCGGCAAAGGCATGGCGAACCCGGCCTGTCCAGGCAATGGCATGGAGATTGCCCACCAGGGCGATGAAGTTGCCCCTGTCGGGATAGATCCGATTCATGAAGGCCATGGGAAACAACTGGCTGCCCGGCGTATCGACAAAATAACCGATCATCTCCAGGCAGACCATGCCGGTGAGGCGGACCCGCCGCCTTTTCAGGCTGCGGGCATGGACCAGGCTGCCCATCCGCTGCGTCCGGAAGGCGGGTGGTTCCTCGGGACAGAAGGCGACCAGGAGGAGGGAAGAGGGGATATCGGCGGCCAGCAGGCGGGCCAGTTCCATGAGACCGGCAACGCCGCTGGCGTTGTCGTCAGCACCCGGAGACTGCGAGATGGTGTCATAGTGGGCCCCGACCACCAGCAGCCTGCCGCCACTGTCCAGGGGATCCCGGCCTGGCCTGCAGGCGATCACGTTGTAGAGGGGCGAAGAAAAGCCGGCCACCTCCTGCAGGTGTACCGCAAAACCCAGACCGGTGAAGGTCCCGGCCAGGCGGTCGGCCACCTTCCGGAGAAGATCCGGCCGCTGCTGCGGCCGGCGGCCGATCTCCAGGGCCAGGTACTCGATCCACTGCCGAAGCCGCCCGGGCTCGGCGGCCAGGACATCTTTTTCTTCCGGTTGACCGGAAAAGGATCGTTGTCTTTTTCCGTCCATGGCGTATTATATCCTATCCATTCGATACGGTCCCCGCCTCAGACAGGATGCAGCAATGCAGGAGATCTCCCTCTACCCGTTCTGGTTCTTCGACATCGCCGGCTCCATTGCCATGGTGGTCCTTTCGGCCGCCTGCATGCAGCTCGTGTTCAGGCTCTACCGGCGGGACCGGGAAAACGCCCTCAACACCTACCTGCTCTGGCTGATCTCGGCCATCTTCATCTTCTGTCTCTTCCGGGCCTTGGGCCACCTGGTCAAGTACCTGCTTCTCTTCTCCGGCCATGGCGCCCTCTGGCGCCGCATCGCTCCGGTGAGCGGCGGTCTCAACTCCGTCACCTTTGTGGTCATCTTCGCGGTCACCCTCTTTTTCCGCGACATCCTCACCATCATGAACCGGATGACCCGGGACCGCCTGAAGATCGAAAAGACCTCCAGCCAGCTCCTGGAACTGAACCGGGACATCGAGGCGGTGGTCTCGGACCGGACCAAGGCGGAGATGGCCCTGCAGCTGGCCCACGGTATCCGCAACCCGGTGATGATCATCGGCGGCCTGCTCAAAAGGCTCTACCGCGACTCGAGCCCCACGGAACATGAACGGCAGGTCCGGGACGCGGTGCTGGACCAGGTCCGGCAGCTCGAGTACCTGGTCAAGGGATTTGAAGACCTGCAGATGCAGTTCAAGGAACACTTCAGCACCATTGAGCTCAACTCCCTGGTCCACGATGCCATGGAGATCGTCCGCCACGAGGCGGAACAGAAAAAGATCAGCCTCCACTTCACCCCCTCCCCCAATCCCCTGCCCCTGCACGGCAACCAGCAGTACCTGAAGGTGGCGCTTCTCCATCTCCTGCGCAACGCCATCGAATCCTGCAGCGAAAAAAACCATATCAGGGTCAGGGTGACCCAGACCGAAGACGGTGCCATGGTGCGCATCGAGGATGACGGACCGGGTATCCCGGGCGAGGTGCTGGAACACATCTTCGAGCCATTCTACAGCACCAAGGAGGGGGCCACCGGTCTCGGCCTGCCGTACGTGCGCCAGATCATCCACGAACACCGGGGTGATATCCGGATCAGGAGCACACCCGGCGTAGGCACCTCGGTCCAGCTGACATTTCCCACCCACCTGGCCACCATGCAGGACAACGGTCCGGTCAGGATCCCGGCCGATGGGCCGCGGAAAGAATCCGTTCCGGCGCATGAAAGACATTGAGCCGCTCGGGACGGGCATAGGCGGCCAGGGTGATACCGGCCCGGCGGGCGATGGCCAGGCCCAGCGATGACGGCGCGGTGCGGGACATGACAATGGGGATACCTATGCGGGCACACTTGAGGACCATGTCCGAGGTGAGCCTGCCCGTGGTATAGATGGCGCCACGGGGTGTGAACCGGCCCAGGAGAATGGCGCCGATCACCTTGTCCACGGCATTGTGGCGGCCCACATCCTCGTAGTGGGCCTGCAGCCTGCCGTCGGCCCAGAAACCGCAGCCGTGCACGCAGTGGGTCTCCAGGCCCAGGGTGGAGGCCCGCAGAACCTGGCGGATGAAGCGCCGGATCTCGGCAAAGGTGATGGTGCATTCCCGGAGGGGTTCAAAGGCGCCTTCCAGCATCTCCCGGGATATGCGGCCGGTCCCGCCGCAGCCGGAGGTGATGATCACCTCCCTGGGCTCCATCTCCTCCTCCACGTCGGCATGCACCGAGATCCTGCCTTCCGGGCAGACCAGGACCTCCCGCACCTGGCCCGGCGCCGTGATATAGCCCTGGCCGAAGAGAAAACCGGCCCCGAACTCTTCCAGCCCCGTGGCCAGCACCATGGAGGTGCCGATCTCGCGGTCATTGAGGGCCACCGTGTAGGGCTCCTCGATGGCCAGGCACTCCTGCCGGCGGCTGGCGCCCTCCGGCGTGAGGACCACCGTCTCCTGGACCAGAGTCACCTGATGTTCCATATCGTTCCCATGGCGCCGGCCTCGAGACATTCCACCTCTTCCGGCAGTTCGATGAGACAGTCGGCCCCGGCCATGAGCTGCAGCCTGGCCTTTCCTGCCAGCGGTTCCACCTCGCAGCCCCGGCTTCCGGCCACCATGCGGCCGTAGACGACCTGGGTCCAGCCGGCCCGGCCCCGGACCCGGCGGGTCAACGGCGCCCGCAGGGAGGAGGCGAAGGGGTCGCGTTCGCCTGCCAGCCGTCGGGCCGCGGGCAGGGCAAGGAGAAGAAAACCCACGTGGTTGGAGGGCGGGCCGCCGGGCAGATTGAAGATCACGGTCCTGCCCTTTCTCCCCATGCAGGTTCCCTTGCCAGGCCCCACCCGGACGCGGCTGAAGAATGGTTCCACGCCCAGGGCCGCCATGGCCCGCATGGTGTAATCCTTGTCACCATCCAGCACACCGCCACAGGTGAGCAGCAGGTCATGCTCTGCAAGGAGCGGTTCCAGGCTCCGGTGCATTTCCTCCAGGTTGTCACGGACAATGCGGGTCTGCACCGGGAACCCGGCCTGGCGCAGGCCGGCCGCCAGGGTCACCATGTTGGAGGCCGCCACCCGGCCCGGTCCCACGGCCTCGCCCGGTGGCACCAGCTCGCTGCCGGTGGCGACAACGGCCACCCGTGGCAGACAATGCACGCCAAGCTCGTGGACACCGGCGGCGGCGAGCAGACCGAGGTGGGCGGCATGAAGGCGGGTTCCGGCCCTGACCACTACCGAGCCCGCGCCCACATCGGTCCCCTTGCCAAGGATATTGCGTCCGGGATGGGCATCGGCCAGGGCAAGGACCCATCCTCCTTCCTCGCGGGCGAACTCCGAGGCCAGTACCGCGTCCGCCCCGGCAGGGATCGCCGCCCCGGTCATGATCCGGACCGTTGTTCCGGGCCGGACCCGGCAGCCGGCAGGATCCTGCCCCGCGGTCAGGGTCCCCAGGATCTCGAGACGCACCGGCGCAGCGGCGGCTGCCAGGCGCAGATCCGGGGAGACCACGGCATACCCGTCCTTGAGCGACGAATCAACGGAAGGACAGTCACAGACAGCAACGACATCCTCCGCCGTCACCCGGCCCAGGGCCCTGTCCAGACCGACCCGTTCCCCGGCCAGGGGGACGAGCCGGCGGACCATGTCCCTGGCCAGGCCCAGGGAGACCATGGCCGGTGGCCGGCCACTTTTTTCCACGTTTTCCATGACCTGGTACATGACCCGACAATTCTCTTTTCTTCAACCCTTTTTTCCTTGTTTTTTTCTCTGCCTGCTATATTCTACGACACACGGTGGCTGCATACACGAGCCGCATCGGGTATCCGACCATGTGGTACCTTGAAGGTGGCCCTTTTCTCTGCCATCGGCTCCAGTCTCTCCGGTTTCCGGGCGAATCACAGGACTTGCGATGACAGTCTCCACATTCCGCCATTACCTGCTCACCCTGGACGAGAATTCACAACCGTTGCTGGAGCGACAGGAGACGGGCCTGCAGCCGGGGCGGCCCCATCCGGCGTCAGGGAGCGGCCAGGTCCTGCTCGCCGGTGGTTTTTCCGCCATCTCTCCCGGATCCGACCTGCCCCTGTCACCCACCCTGCAGGTCAACGGTGATCTGGGCAGCCTCGACGAACAGCAGATCACAGCCCTTGCCCTGGCAGAACTGCAACGCCACCATAATACCGGCTACCGCTCCACGAGCCGGGAAGCCGACAACAGGGTCTGTGTACTGGCGGCCGATGCCGGCGCCCTGCGCCACTTCATCGACACCTACGGTGGCGTCCTGACCATCCATCCCCTGCTCGTCGCCGGCAGCGATCCGGACTTCACCACGGCCACCGAACTGACCATCACCCCGACGACCCGAGGGGTGCGCCTGGACTTCCTGGAACGCGTGCCGGTGGACAGGGAGCGCTGTACCTACTGCGGCTCCTGCGGCCCGGTCTGTCCCCGGCAATGCCTCTCCCCCACCCTGTTCCTCGACCTGGAACGCTGCGACTTCTGCAACCTCTGTGTCAGGGCCTGCCCTCACCAGGCCATCGACCTGCACGGAGTGCGGCAGCAGCGCATGGAGATACCGGCCCTGCTCCTCCTGGACGGGGTGAACGTCGACGAACGGCCCGGGACAGACCGCATCTACCATGAACGGCAGATCGAGCGGCTCTTTGCGTCCATCTTTACCTGCCGGATCGAGGAGGTCATCACCTGCGACAACCGGATCTGCCAGTACAGTGTCCGAACCGGCAAGGGGTGTGACCGCTGCCTGGCGGTCTGCCGCCACAGAGCCGTGACCCGCAACCAGGCCGGGATCCGCATCGATCAGGGCCAATGTGTCGAATGCGGTCTCTGTGTCGGTGCCTGCCCCACCGGCGCCCTGCAGTACCACCGCTTCGATGACCAGGCTTTTCTCGATTTCCTCGCCACCCTGCACCCGGGCACAGCCACCACCCTGGTCCTGGCCGCCGAGGCGGATCTGCACCATTTCTGGTGGCACCACCAGGGCCATCGTTTTGCCGACACCCTGTTCCTGGAATTCCCGCGCCTTGCGGCCCTGCACCTCATGCACCTGCTTGCCACGGTGGCAGCCGGATTCGGCCGCCTTCTGCTCCTGGACAACGGCTCTGCCCCCCTGCTGGAGCAGGTCGACCAGGCCAACAGGATCTGCGCTCACCTGACCGGTCTTGACCGACCCATCCGGCAGGTGCGTGCCGGGGAACTGCCAAGGCTGCTCGCACAGAGGGCACCCGCCGGGACACACCTGCTCGACCATGTCGACCGGTCCGGCCGCCGCAAGACCCTGGCTGCGCTCCTGGAACGTATGGTCGACGCGGCCGGCAGGCCACTGGTCCTGGAGGGTGCCCTGTTCCCCGCCTTCGGCACCCTCCGCTGCGACCCCGGCCGCTGCACCCTCTGCCTGGCCTGCCTGGGCGACTGCCGGATCGGTGGCCTGCAGGCTGACCGGGAGCGGTTCGTTCTCCGGCACCAGCCACTCCTCTGTGTCCAGTGCGGCGCGTGCAGTGCCACCTGTCCCGAAGACGCCCTGGTCCCGGACCCGGGCCTGGAGATCGTTCCGGACCGCTCCCAGGCCGTTGATCTGGCCCGGGCCGAGCCCATGCTCTGTCGGCACTGCGGCCGGATGTTCGGCACCAGGCAGAGTCATGACCGGGTGCTCCGGCTCCTGCAGGCGCACAACCTGGTGACCGACGAGGAACTCTACGAATACTGCGAAACCTGCCGGGTGGTCAGGATCTACGAGGGAGCCGGCCATGAATGAGCCTGCCGAGCGGGAAATTGCCCGGACCCGGATCAGATTTTTCGATCTGCTGAAATCCTTTTTCCTCGCCGAGCCCGACGCCGAGAGCCTGAGCCGCTGGCGCGGCATCCTCTCGGCCATGGGCGGGACCATGATCACTCCCCGCCTGGACAGGGCAGTGGCGGAGCTGAACCGGTTCCTTGCCACCGGCAAGCTCGGGGAGATCCGTGACGAGTACTATACCCTTTTCATCGACCCCTACAGTGAGCAGAGGGTTCCGACCACCGCGTCCTGGTACCTGGACGGCAGAAACTTCGGCCCCACCCTGGTACGGTACCGGGCCTTCCTCATGGAGAACGGCATCGTCAGACGGGAGGGGGTGGAAGAGAGCGAGGACGCCATCGGCGTGATGCTGGATACCATGATCACCCTCATTGAAGAGGAGAAGAAGGCCCCGGCCAGCCGCAGGGCCCAGGAACGGCTGCTGGTCCACTTTCTCGGACCGGCCTGCGAGCATTTTGCCAGGGCCCTGGCCGACTCGCCCCGGGCAGAGTTCTATGCCTGCTGCGCCGACCTTCTGGCCGGATACCTGGAGATCGAGGAGGAGCTGCTGACCGCGGCGGCGTGATCAATTTTCATTCTTTTTACCGTGAGGAGATGCCATGAAAAAAGACCAGGGATCGAGACGGACATTTCTCAAATCGGTTCTTGCCGGTTCCGCTGTCGCAGCCGGTGTTGTAGCCACCCGCAGAAAAAGCGGCACCACGGAGATCACCGCGGCCGGAACGCCGGCGCCCGACCATCGCGATGATGAGATCCTCCACCGGGATACCGAAGAATTCAGGTGTTATTACCAGACCCTCAGGGAGTGCTGAACAATTACGGAGGCTGACCATGACCAGGAAAAAGATCGCCACCACCCAACCATCGGCCACCACCCTTTCCAGGATGACCCTCAACCCCCGGCTTGGCCGCCGCTCCTTTCTCAAGCTCTCCGCGGCCACGGCCGCCCTCTCCGGCGCCGCCATGACCATGCGCATGACCCGCAAGGCCACGGCCGCTGAAAACCAGGCCCTGAAAGAGGCCTATCCCGGCGCCAGGGAGGTGCGGACCATCTGCACCTACTGTGCCGTGGGCTGCGGCATCAAGGCCGAGGTGCAGAACGGGGTCTGGGTCCGCCAGGAGGTGGCCCGGGACCATCCCGTCTCCCGGGGCGGCCACTGCTGCAAGGGTGCCGGCGCCATCGACATGGTGACCTCGGTAAAACGGCTCACCAGCCCCATGAAGAAGGTGAACGGCCGCTGGCAGAAGATATCCTGGGACCAGGCCATGGACGAGGTGAGCGCAAAGCTGCTGGAAATCCGGGAAAAGGACGGCCCCGACGCCCTGCACATCAACGGCTCGGCCAAGGTCTCCAACGAACTGGCCTACCTGCAGCGCAAGCTGGCCGCCTTCTGGGGGACCAACAACATCGACCACCAGGCCCGTATCTGACACTCCACCACGGTGGCAGGTGTCGCCAACACATGGGGTTACGGGGCAATGACCAACAGCCTGAACGATATCAGGCACGCCCGCAGCATGATCTTCATCGGTTCCAACGCGGCCGAGGCGCACCCGGTGGCCATGCAGCACATCCTGCATGCGCGCGAGGTGAACAACGCGCCACTCATCGTGGTGGATCCGCGCTTCACCAAGCTGGCCGCCAAGGCCACGGACTATGTCCGCATCCGGCCGGGCACCGATGCCGCCTTCATGATGGGCCTGATCAACGTGATCATCGAAAACGGCTGGCAGGACAAGGAATTCATCCGCACCCGGGTGGCGGGCTTCCCGGAGATGGCCGCGGTGGCAAAGGACTACACGCCCGGGGCGGTGGAGGAGATCACCGGTATCCCGGCAGCGGAGACGGTGCGTATCGCCAAGATCCTGGCCGACAACCGGCCCACCAGCCTGACCTGGTGCATGGGCGGCACCCAGCACCACATCGGCTCCTCCATCACCCGCACGTTCTGCATCCTGCAACTGGTGCTGGGCAACATGGGCAAGTCCGGTGGCGGCACCAATATCTTCCGCGGCCACGACAATGTCCAGGGTGCCACCGACATGTGCGTCCTCTCCCACTCCCTGCCCGCCTACTACGGGCTTGCGGACGGCTCGTGGAAACACTGGTGCCGGGTATGGGACGTGGACTACGAGTGGATCCTCTCCCGTTTCAAATCAAAGAAATGGATGAACAGCAAGGGATTCACCCTGGCCCGCTGGTACGAGGGTGTGATCCAGGAGGACAAGATCGAGCAGTACACCCCCATCAAGGCGCTCATCCAGTGGGGCTGCGGATCCAACTCCAACTCCATGTTCCACAAGGTGAAGAAGGCCTATGACATGCTGGAGCTGATCGTCCTCATCGATCCCTTCCCCACCATGCTGGCCGCAGCCGCGGACAAGGACAACATCTACCTCCTGCCCTCGGCCAGCCAGTACGAGACCGCAGGCAGCGTCACCTCCACTTCACGCCAGATCCAGTGGCGCGACAAGGTGGTGGACCCGGTCCACGGCTCGCGCGACGACTACCGGATCATGGAGGAACTGGTCAGGCGGCTGGGCTTTGCCGACAAGTTCTACAAGAATATCAAAAAGACGCCCGAGGATATCACCCTCGAACTGGGCCGGGGCTCGCTGACCATCGGCTACAACGGCCAGACACCGGAACGGATCAAGCGCCAGATGGCCAACTGGCACACCTTTGACATCGATACCCTGCAGGCAAAGGGCGGCCCCTGCGACGGCGAGTACTTCGGCCTGCCCTGGCCCTGCTGGACCGAGGAACACCCGGGCACGCCGATCCTCTACGATATCTCCAGGCCGGTGGCCGAGGGCGGCCTGCCCTTCCGCAACCGGTTCGGCCTGGAGCACACCTACTCCATGAGCGGCCGCACCGAGAACCAGCTGGCAGCGGACGGCGTGGCCAATCCGGGCAGCGAGATCATGGGCGGCTATCCCGAATTCAAGGACGTGGTGCCGGGTACCAACTGGAAGACCGATCTCAGCCAGAAGACCATCAGGGAGGCCATCCGCCGCGGCATGGCGCCGTTCGGCAATGCCCGGGCCCGCTGCGTGGTCTGGAACTTCCCGGACCAGGTCCCCATCCACCGGGAACCGCTCCACTCGCCGCGGCCGGACCTGATCACAAAGTACCCGACCTACGAGGACAAGCCCAACCACTACCGGGTCTTCACCCGCTTCAGATCAGAGCAGAACCCGGAACTGGTCAAGAACTTTCCCTACGTCCTCACCACCGGCCGCATGGTCGAGCATATGGGCGCCGGCGCCGAGACCAGGAGCAACAAGTACCTGGCCGAGCTCAAGCCGGACATGTACGCCGAGATCAATCCGCGCCTGGCCAACGACCTGGGGATCCGCAACGGCGAGATGATCTGGATCGAATCACCCGAGGGCGGCAGGATCAGGGTCAAGGCCAAGCTCACCGAACGGGTGGACGAAAAAACCATCTTCCTGCCGTTTCATTTTGCCGGGTTCTTCATGGGAACCTCTCTCAGGGAGAAGTATCCCGAGGGGCATGTTCCCTATGCCCTGGGCGAACCGGGCAATATCGTCACCAACTACGGCTATGACATCATCACCCAGATCCAGGCCACCAAGGACGGCCTGTGCCGGGTCAACAAGGCATAACGGCTGAGGGGGAACCATGGCACGCGTAAAATTTCTCTGCGACGTGGAACGCTGCATCGACTGTAACGGCTGCGTGGTGGCCTGCAAGGAAGGCAACCAGGTGCCGGTGGGCATCAACCGGCGGCGGGTGGTGACCATCAACGAAGGAAAACCCGGAGAAAAATCGATCTCGGTTGCCTGTATGCACTGCGCCGACGCACCCTGTATCGCGGTCTGCCCGGTGGACGCCATCTACCAGCGCGACGATGGCATCGTACTCGTCAACAAGAAGACCTGCATCGGCTGCGGCTACTGCTTCATGGCCTGTCCCTTCGGCGCGCCCCAGTTTCCCGGCGACCGGGTCTTCGGGGCCCGGGGGGCCATGGACAAGTGCACCTTCTGCGCCGGCGGCCCGGAAAAGACCTTCAGCGAGGAGGAGCGCAACCTCTACGGTCAGAACCGGATCGCCGAGGGCAAGGTACCGCTGTGTGCGGCCATGTGCGCCACCCGCGCCCTGATGGCCGGAGATGCGGACAAGATCGCCGACATCTACCG
>JALSNC010000105.1 GCA_026987195.1 Desulfobulbaceae bacterium
GGGCCGATGCCGGCTATCCGGCGGCCATGGAATCACTGCAAGAGGAGGAAATGATGGATGAGCTGAAACAACTGCTGACGGAATTCACCAATCTCAACGGCGTCAATACCGCCTGCCTGGTCGGCCGTGACGGTTTTCTCCTGGAGAGTATTGCCCTGTCCGGGGTGGACACGGAGATGATCGGCGCCATCGCCTCCAGCGGCTTCGGCGCCTCGGAGGCCATGGGCAACCAGCTCCAGAAGGGCGGCATGTCCATGACCATGGTCGAATATGAGAACGGCCCGGTGATGCTCTCGCCGGTGGGCGACGAGGCCTTCCTGGTCATCATCGCCGACCGGGATGCCAACCTGGGGATGATCCGCCTGAAGATCAAAAAGCACGTCAGGGCCATCGAGGAGACTTCCGGCGTATAGCACTGCCCCGGACACCAGAATAAGGAGTGAACCTATGGAAAACAACAGGATACTGGATATCGCCCATGTCAGCTTCCTTGACATGATCAAGGTGATGATCACCATGAGCGGGGTCGCCAACGCCAAGGGGACCCTGATCCGCAATGCCCTGGGGGCCGCGGCGAGGATCAGGGAAGTGGACTATGCGACCTTTGAGGATTTCCTGGCGGCAATCGAGGAGACCACCAATCCCATCGCCATGATCGAGGGGAAATCGACCCATGTCGGCGATTATGTCTTCGGCCTTGCCGCCTGCCCCTTCGGGCCGTCGATCCGGACCTACACCGGGGTCTTTGAGAAACTCCCGGACGGCTATGATGATTTCACCGCTGAATTCAACAAGACCAGCCGGGTGACCGACATGTACCGGATCGGGGAGGGAGCAGGGGTCAGCCCCTTCTGCGCGGTACACCAGCCCATGCGCAGCGCGGTTGCGGACAGGATCACCATTGGCGGCAAAAAGATACGGATCTACCAGCTCGGCTGCAAGTCGGGTGGCGGCAGCAAGGGGTTTGCCGACAGGTGGATCGGGGAGACAGGGGTCAGCAGGGAGGTGGTGGACAGGGTGCTGGACAACCACATGTGCTGCTACTATCTTTCCGTGGCAGACGAAACCGCATAGTTGCCGGCACGGTCGGTCACCAGCGCAACAGACAGGCGGTATGCCCCTGTCTCAGGCCGTCAGCCTGGCCCTGATTTCGGCCGCCGTCATCTCGATGCTGCCCGGAAAGGCGGCGGCCCGGGGGCAGTGGACCAGCAGGAAATAGGTGCTGTTCAGCGCCCTGAAGCGATGCAGACCGATCATGTCGCACTCGTTGATCTCCAGGGTGATGTTGTTGGCATCCTCCTGGTCCAGGACACTTTCCGCCTTTTCGAGGGTGTCGCCCAGGACCGAGGTGAAGGCCGCCATGGCATCGGAGGCAATGGCGCAGTTGTGGGTGGTGAGGGGAAACCCCATCTCGTCGGCCAGCAGGGCGCCATTGTAGCCGTTGCTCTCGCACAGTTCTGCCAGCAGTTCAGTGAAGAGATCGTCTCCATCCTCCCGGATTGCGGGCAGGTCGCCTGCGGCGGGATCCGCGACACCGTCCGTTTTTGCCAGCAGTTCCGCTGCCAGGGCCTCCTGGGACGGCAGCACCTCCCCGCACTCCTGGAGCATGGCCACGGGAAGAGCCCTGAAGCTGGCGGTTTCAAAGCGCTCGTCCAGGGGGATCACGGTATCGAAAAAGAAATTCCGGGCCAGGCTGGACTTGAAGTAGGTGTAGATCTTGTTCTCCGGGGCGCTCTCAGGATCATACATGTTCACCAGGACCCCGAGGAATTCCAGGTCGCGATTGACCTCTTTTTTCACCCAGTCGGCGGTCCGCATCAGGCGGGGCAGGGTCTTCATGGTGCCTGCCTTGCAGTTGATGACGATCAGGTACCTGTCAGAGACGGCCAGGAGCGATCTGACAACAGCGCCCACCCCCACCGGAGCATCGAGGAGGATGTAGTCGTATCCGTCCGCAAGCCCGGCCAGGACCTCTGCCAACCGTCCCTCTGCGGCCGCGTCTTCAAAGAATGCGGTGTCCGCACCGGTGATGACCCCGTTGCCGAGGATGGAGAGGGACTCATGGTAGAGGCCGGAGACCGATGGGCTGTCTCCGGCGCTGGCATCTTTGAGAAGATGCAGCAGGCCGCGTGCTGTCCTTTTCTTCAGGTTACAGGCCGCGCTCAGTCCGCCCTGCGGGTCGCCATCCACCACCAGGGTCTTTTTCCCGGCCCGGCTCAGGCCATAGCCCAGGTTGAGTGCCGTGGTGGTCTTGCCGACACCGCCTTTCTGACTTGCAATGGTGATGATGGTGGCCATGGTCCCTCTCCTGCCTGAAGTTCTCCCGTTGTTTCTGAGGATGTCACCGGGTGAGGACGATCTTTGCGGTTGTTCCCGCCAGGATCTGTGGTATATACCATGCGGCAGCCTCGAGGCCGGCCCTGGCTCAGGGCCGGCCGCTCTCCCGGCCCACGACACGGAATTCCCAGTGGAAGCACTCCTTCTCCAGCACGGTTACCCGGCCCTCTTTCTCCTCAGTTTTCTGGCCGCCACCGTTATCCCCCTGGGCTCGGAATGGCTGCTCCTGGCACTGCTCCTGGAGGGTGCCGATCCGGTCCTGGCCGTGACCACGGCCACAGCCGGCAACACCCTTGGCGCCTGCACCACCTACTGGATCGGCCTCAAGGGAGGCCCTTTCCTCATCGGCCGGGTGCTGCGGCTGGGGGAGCGGGAACTGGCCGGGGCGCACCGGTTCTACGACCGGTATGGCAGCTGGTCGCTGCTCTTTTCCTGGCTGCCGGTGGTGGGCGACCCGCTCTGCCTGGTCGGCGGAGTGCTGCGGGTGGGGGTGATAAAGTTTCTTCTCCTTGTCCTTACCGGCAAACTGGCCCGGTATACGGTCATCAGCCTCCTTACCCTGCATCTCCTCTGATCGTAATAGTTCACCTTTATCGGCAACCACCTCAAAAGACGGACACTTTTACCTCTGATCAAGGATTGCGGGCCGTCACAGGCTGTCGCAGATATGGCGGGGCGAGGTGCTGTCCTGGTCCTTCATGACCTCCGGCTCCACGTCGGGCATCATGTTGCTCATCATCTCCGGCATCATGCCCTGCATCATTTCCGTGCATTTTTTCATCTCCCCGAGGAGGGGATTGGCGGCCATCTTCTTCCCATAGGCAATCGCCTTCTTCTCTGCCAGGTCCCGTTTGCCGGCCGCGCACAGGGACCTGATCTCTTCGTCAAAGCGTTTTGCTTCCTCTGCAAGGGCCTGCAGTCTGCCCTGGTCGATCTGCTCCATGCAGGCCTGCGCCTTCTGGGCCTGAAGCATCATGTTCTGCATGTCCTGGCCGTTCATGTTCATTCCTGGAAAATTCTGGGCCAGGGCCGGGAGCGGCAGCAGGATCAGTGCTAGCATGGTGAGTTTTTTCATCGGGGTTTCCTCCTTTTTTTCAGGTGCGTGTGGTGATATGGCGGTCAGTGGGCAGCCGGGCGCCGGCGGGCAGCCGTCAGCGCGTGCAGATGGCGTGCTGCTGAATGTTTACCCAGGATCCCGGTGTCAGAGTAGCATATACCGGCCTGAAAGAGAAGGCCTGGATACAGGATCACCACCTGCCCGGATCTCGGCCGGGATCAGAAATGGCGATACCCGAAGGATGAGGCATAGGAATTACCTGTTGGTGTTATA
>JALSNC010000106.1 GCA_026987195.1 Desulfobulbaceae bacterium
GTGACGAGCGGCATGAGGGCCATGGGAATGCCCGCGGCCCAGTAGACCGTGGATGCGCCATATTTCTGCCTGGCCCAGCCGCAGGACTGCACGATCTCCAGGGCGAGGGCAGGCGCCATGGCGGCACCGATTGCCAGCGGGAAACCAAGCCGGATCGACCGGCTGACCCGGAACCGGTCCTGACGCTGCCCGACCCACCTGCTCACGGCATCCATGTGCATGGCCTGGGTAAAATGGCCGACGAGGATGTTTTCTCCCTCGCCCATATCCACATCGTCTTCGACGCTGAGCAACTGCCAGTCTTCCGGGCCGGCTTCCGGCGGATTCATCCTCTCGACACTCCACTCCTCTTTATCCCTGTTGTTCCAGCAGGTAAGCCGGCCGACACTGGAGCCCCGGTCCCAGTAACTGCCGATCAGCCCGGCAATGCCCAGGGGCGCGAAACCGGCCACCCGGAGATGTTCCACCCGGCCCAGGGCCTTGCTCAGGTCCCGGATGGCCTGGCCATACAGCCTGTATTCGTCCGCATCCTTCGGCATCCAGCCCTTGACGTCCCAATTCCTTACCGCGACCAGCCGATGCTCCCTGGTTCGCAGGTCAATGACCGGATAATCCCGCCGCCAGTCCTCAGGCAGTCCACCGGGGCGTACCCCCTCATCCCGGTGGCCAAGATAGAGCACCACCTCGTCGGCCGCATCCGCGCCGGCCTCGCGGATCAGCGTGTTGAGCAGGCTGAAGAGGGCATCGTCATCCCCGAGCCTGAGATAATAGGGTTTGTAGGGCCGCACCATGTCAGTCAGCCCCTGCACCACCCTGTCGTCTTCCGAGTCCAGGATCGGGATCACGTGCCTGTCATGCCGCCTGGCCAGTTCCATCTCCTTCTGCACCCACTCCGACCCCAGGGAATGTTCGGTGAGAAACAGGGTGATGGCAGAGATATTCTCATGTCTGATGGCCTGCTCGAGGCTCGCTTCAAGGGAATGGCCTGCCTCCGGCAGCATATCCTGGCTGTCCAGCCACGGCGCGATGCCCCGCATGGCGCCATCGGCAAGAAACTCCCTGACCCGCTCCCTGTCCTGGTGGCTGTAACTGACAAAAGTCCTGATGATACCGGTCATGACCTCTTTCTCCCAGGTTTCGGCGATCTTTTCCGTATCCGTATCCTGCAGATCCATGGTCCCGTACCCCACCGCGGTCCTGGCGCCGATGCCCAGTTCGCGCAGGGCCTCGGCCAGCAAGGCCCCGGTGCGGGCCAGGTCGTCGGCGGCCGAATCCCGGTCCAGCGGCAGGATGCGGAACACAAACTCCGTGCCGGCGGCCAGGGCCAGGTGGGTGACGGGAACCGGCGATTCGATATCCATGGGCGTGGGGAACCCGTTTTCCGTATACTTTCTATCTTCAGGTTTGGCACCGTAATAATCCCGGTGGTGGTTGCAGATCACGTCACAGCCAAGCTCCGGCCAGGAGGCCGGATAGGCGGGGAGAAAGATCACCCGGCCCCTTCCCGCATCCACGGTCTCCGGGCCGAGCAGCTCCTCCACGTGCCGTTCCTTGCCGCATATCCCGGCCCAGGCCCGGCACATCCCCTTGATGGTCGAGCCGGGCAGATAGGGCACGCCGGAGATGTGGTCAAAGACAAACCCGTTTTCCGACGGGTGGTCGACCCCCAGGCCGGAGGCCAGGGGCGCGGTCGATGTGGCCCGCAGCTCCACTCCCCGGCGCGCCTTGACGAGCCGGGAAAGCCTGCTGTGGCAGGTGGCCAGCAGATCGGCAAAGGCCGCATCATTGCCGGTGCGGCCAAACTTGGCACAAAATTCCTCGAGCGCGGACGACTGCGGCTTGAGCAGGGAAAAATCTTCCTCCCAGCAGAGAAAAAACCGCTCAAACAACAGGCCCGCATGCAGGGCGCTGGTGGAAAAAAGCGTGTCGCGGATCTGTTTCCGGTAGGGCAATGGCGCTATATCAGGAGGCATGGCTTGGTAGCGAAATAGAGGTAATGTCGAGGCAGGGCGAAAAATTCATCGTCAGAAACAATCCTGCGTACTATCAGGGCCACAGTGCCGCGGCCAGCAGCTTGGCCTGCTCCATGAGCCGCAGGGCCTCCTGCTGGGCCGCCTCGTATTCGAGGCGGGAACTCTGCACGCAGCGCGCAAGCAGATCCTTTATCCCCTCGCCCTGGTTGTCACCGGCAAAGATCGTGGCCCGGGTCAAAAGCCATTCCGCAAGCAGCGAACGGATAATGCTGTCCTCGGCATTGGCTGATGCGGCAAGCTGTGCCGCCACCACGGCCAGGCCCGATGCGCGAATGGCAACAGGCGTGCCCTTGAGCCGGGTCTTCAGATCCTCGCCTGTCTTTGAACCAATGGATTCAAACCGTTTATAGAGGAATCGCATCCTGTCACGTTCCTGTTCTCTGCGCCGTTCAGCGTCCTTCATCCTGCACTCCGTTCTGTTGCCCGGCCAGCCCCGCCACCTTCCTTCAGGTCGAGGCTCTCTTTTACCTGCTCTGCCTGCGCTCTCCGCACCTGCCACCAGCACCAACCCTGGCCCACGGTCTCGTTGCCGCCAAGCTGGACCACCGTGAGATCGGGATCCTTTTTCCCTGCCCTGTCGGTAAAGGTCGAAACCATGTCCTCCTTACTGCCCGGCCTGTTGATGACAAAGGCGGCAAACAGGGTATCCGGCGGCACGGTTTCCTCGTACCAGAGATTGTCGTTGGTCTTCATCTTCGTCAGCCTGATCCTGGCCTGGACCGGCAGTCCCCGCTCGCAGAGCCGCAAGAATTCCTGGTCCGGCAGGATGACCAGGCTCTGCCGGAACCGGTCCGCGGTACCGTCTTCAGCAGCCGGGACGGGCAGAAGGGAGGCCAGCCGGCCGGCGAGAGCCAGCACATCTTCCCTGCCGGAGATGACCTCCTCTTCCATGAAGGTCATATCCTCGATGACCAGGACCTTGTCATTCATGGCCCGGCTCACGTACACCTTGTCCGTGGCCAGGTTTGGCAATATCTCTTTCAGGTCAACCAGGTTTGCGCAGCCAAAGGTAGCCAGGTTCCGGACCAGCCGTTCCAGCACCAGCCGACTCGTGCACCAGGCAATAGGCAGGTTGAGGGAGCGCAGGGGCAGGGCCACGAGCTGGGCCTCGGTAAAGATCAGGCCGCCGGCTGCCGCGTCTTCTCCCTGGCTGCCGCTGTCCAGGTCCGGGCCAAAGAGTTTCTTCACCAGCGTTTTGTCCACTGCCTCTTCAAAACCGTCCCTGGCCTTGCCCTTGATGCCCGTGGCCGGGATGACCGGAAACCCGGTGTGAGATTCGCGGGCCACGGGCAGGTCCACGGCGCCCGTGGCCTGGCCGGTGCCCATGTGCAGAGGGGTAAGGGTGTAGATGCCGATCAGCGCTGTCGTTTGCTGGACCATAGTGCTCACTTCTCTTCAGGTTCATGATAGTTGGCGGCCAGGATATGGCCGTAGCCAAAGGGGCGCTTTTCTTCCGGCGCCAGGAGGCAGCGGTTGTTCCAGGCAGCCCGGACAATCCCCCCGATGTCCCGGCCATCCGCCTCCGGCACCTGCACCAGGAGGCTGGTGCCGGCCGCGAACCAGGGCTGAGCCGGCCGGGGCCTGCGCTCGGCAAGAGAAAAACCGCCCAGCCAGGTGACATCCGGACAGATCA
>JALSNC010000107.1 GCA_026987195.1 Desulfobulbaceae bacterium
GGTCTTGCGCCGTTTCCGGGTTTCCACCTCGCCGTTGACCAGTACCAGGCCGGCGGCGATCATGTGTTTGGCCTCGCCGCCGCTGGCCGCCATGTTCTCGATCTTCAGAACCTTGTACAGTTCGATGTAGTCGTCCCTGATGGCCAGGGTTTTCTGCCGGTCGGTCATGTCGGGTGTTGTTGTGGAATTGGCAATTAGGCTCAGGTAAAGCTGAGGAGAATGGAATTCCGGTCCGGGATGAACTGCCGGTAGGAGGTGTCAGACTTGTCGAGCATGATCTTTGCCGCCCGCACCGGATCGGTATCACCGTACTTGTCCGACAGGTAGACGATTTCGCGGATGCCGGCCTGGATGATGACCTTGGTGCACTCGTTGCATGGAAACAGGGCCACGTAGATCCGGCAGTCGCGCAGGTCATAGGAGATGGAGTTGAGCACCGCGTTGAGCTCGGCATGGCAGACATAGGGATACTTGGTGTCCAGATAGTCTCCCTCCCGGGCCCAGGGCAGTTCGTCGTCGGAACATCCCCAGGGAAAACCGTTGTATCCCACGCCGACGATCTTGTTCTGCGAGTTGGCCACGCAGGCGCCGACCTGGGTGTTCGGGTCCTTGGAGCGCAGGCCCGAGAGCAGGGCCACGGCCATGAAGTATTCGTCCCAGGAGAGATAGTCTGTTCTCTTGCCGGTCATGTCCGCGCCTTTCCCCTTGTCATCCCTTCTGCCGCTGTTGCTTGATCCTCCGCCGCCGCTGCCGCCAGTCTTCACTCCTGCCGGTGACCTTGTCGATGAACTGCCTGATGGCCTGGAAATAGTGGATGCCGCCCACCGCCATGAGGGAATTATGGTCTGCGCCGGGAATGATCTGCAGTTCCCTGGTCCTGGCCGGTGAAGCGGCCATCAGCTTTTCGGCCTGCCAGATGGGGATCAGGGTGTCCCGCTGGCCATGGAGGATGAAGGTGGGGCTGGTGACGCCGGCGATCTTGGCGGCGTTGTTGAAGGTATCTTCCTCTCTGACGCCCAGCCGTTCCAGGTCCATGCCCAGGGTCCTGGCCAGGGGCAGGGTCTGGGCAAATCCCGACTCGATGATCAGGCCGCTGATCTCGTCATCAAAGGCCGCGGCCAGTTCAATGGCGCAGGCGCTGCCCAGGGATCTGCCCATGAGGAACAGGTCGCCGGAGTAGCCGTTGTCGGCCAGCCATTTTTTCAGCTCCCTGTACAGGACATGGGCGTCGGAGAGCAGCGAGGATGAGGTCGGGGTGCCGGTACTCCAGCCATAGCCCCGGTAGTCGGTGACCAGAAAATTGAGACCGACCTGCCGGTACATGGGGCCGATGTCATCGTAGTCGGCCACTATCTCGCCGTTGCCGTGGAAGAACAGGATCACCGGCGCGTCCTGGTCCCGGCCGTGGAGCCGGCAGCCGATGCGGACGTCATTCTCGATGTTGACGTCAATATCGGTGCTCTCCGGCGGCAGGGGAGTACGCACGGTTTTGCGCGGATGGAAGAGGACCTGCAGGATCTCGGGCCGGTCCATGATGGCTGTGGCAGGCATGCTGCTCTCCTTGTGGTCTTCCGGCGTCCTGCAGCCCGCGATGAACATCCCTCCGAGCAGGACAGGAAGCAGGAGCGGGAACAGTGACGCGGCGTATCGTGGCTTCATGACAGGTTGCGGAAAAAATTTCGCGTATCATAGCCGAGTTGCGCCGGTTGGTCAATGTTGCTCCCGCCCGTGGCGGCTGTCGCATGGCCTTTCAGATGTTGAAGCCGCTGACAAGCTGTTTCAGCTCATCGGCCAGGTTGCGCAACCGGGCCGCGTTTTCCCGGACCTGGCTGGAGTTTTCCGCCAGTTCAGCCGCCGAGCGATTGACCCTGGCGATGTCCGAGGCCACCTCGTTGGCCACGGCTGAACTCTGGCTGATGTTTTCTCCCATCTCCACGATGCCGCCCTGGGTCTCGCCGACATTGTGGGCGATCTCGCGGGTGGTGTCATGCTGTTCTTCCACTGCGGCCGTGATCCGGTAGACGATCTCGCTGGTGCGGCTGATGATCTCGGAGATCCCGGAGATCTGGCGGACCGTCTCGTCGGTGGATTCCTGGATCCGGCTGACCGAGTCCTTGATGTCGATGGAGGCATTGCTGGTCTGGGAGGCCAGTTCCTTGATCTCGTTGGCAACCACGGCGAATCCCTTGCCTGCCTCGCCGGCCCGTGCTGCCTCGATGGTGGCATTGAGGGCAAGGAGATTGGTCTGTTCGGAGATCTCGATGATGGTCTCGGTGACCTTGCCGATTTTCTGGGCAGCATCGCCCAGGTTGTTGACCTTCTCCGAGGCCTCCATGGCCTGTTCAACGGCCTGTTCAGTGATCTGTTTGGCTTCGCTGCTGTTCTTGCTGATCCCCTGGATGTTGCTGGTGATCTCCTCCATGGACTCGGCAATGTTCATGACGTTGGCTGAGGCCTGGTCCACGGTGGTGGCCACATTGTTCATGTTGACGCTCATCTCCTCCGCCGCCACGGCCACGGTATTGGAACGTTCCGCAACGTCGGTGACCCTGGCGTCGGTGTCCTCGGCGGTGCGGGCAAGGAGGGACGAGGCGTTCTGCAGGTTTTCGGCATTCTCGACCAGCCTGGTCACCATCTGGCGGATGTTGGCGGTCATCTTCTCCATGGCCGCAGCAATGACCGCGATTTCATCGTGGCCGCTGATGTCGGCAACCGCTGTCAGGTCGCCGGAGCCCACCTTTTCCGCCATGCCGTGCACGGCCTGCAGCCGCCTGCCGACCCGGAACAGAATGGTGAAAAAGAGGGCAAAAAAGAGAAAGAGCGCACCTCCGGTCACCATGAACAGGCCGTGCATCTTACGAACACTGTTCTGGATACCGGCGGAACATTCCTGGCGGATCTTCTCCACCTCTGTGGTAAGCGTCTTGAAGCCGGCAAAGGCGGGCGAGTCATCGATCTTGACCACCTTGTCGATCTCGGCGGCGGTCTTTCCCTCCGCATGCAGACGGACCGAGGTGGCGATGGCACGGCTGTACTTGTCCGCCACGGTCTCGATCCTGTCCAGGGCCTGCTTTTCGGCAGCGGTCATTATGGTCTTCCGGTAATCGGCAATGGCCTGCTGCATCCGGGCCTCGTTCTTGCGGAACCGGTCCACATACTTCTGCGTGCCGCGCAGGACATGATTCTTGAAGTTATGAATGAAGCCACCATAGCCGAACTGGGACTTGATTGCGGAAAGAAGGAGCATCTTCTGCTGGGCATTGTTTTCAAAGTGATGCCAGACCCGGTTGATATCGGTCACGGATCGGAACTGGAAGAGACCGAGAACCGAGAGAAGAACAATCAGCGCGGCGGAAAGAAAGGTGATCTTCTGTTTGACAGTCATGGCCAAAACTCCCTGGGGCAGAATGATTTTCCAGTATCAGAAAGGCACTTTTTGAATTCTGGTTCATTGTCTCACAGCACCGGAAGAGGGTCAAATTAAAATATCGTTAAGGTGCCATTTCCTCTCCACCGCTCTGGATCGCCAGTGGGCAAGTGAACAGACTGGATGTCAACCACTTGAAAACACGTTGTAAACATGGGGGCAACCTGCTACAGTGCGATTCTATGAACAAGTTCGATCGCATCTACGAACTTCGGGCTGTCTTCCA
>JALSNC010000108.1 GCA_026987195.1 Desulfobulbaceae bacterium
GAAAAGGAGAGCGAGGCCTTGGCTGCCGGTGCTGACTATGCCGGCAGCGACGAGCTGATCTCCAAAATCAAGGAGGGCTGGCTGGAATTCGACAAGACCGTGGCCACCCCCGACATGATGGGCGAGGTCGGCAAGATCGGTCGCATCCTCGGCCCCCGCAACCTGATGCCCAATGCCAAGCTGGGCACGGTCACCTTCGACATTGCGCGGGTGGTGGGCGAGATCAAGAAGGGCAAGGTGGACTTCAAGGTGGACAAGGCCGGTGTGGTCCATGCACCCATGGGCAAGACCTCCTTTTCCGCTGACCAGCTCAGGGACAACATCGTTGCCTTCATTGACAGGATCATTCAGCTCAAACCATCCTCCAGCAAGGGGATCTATCTGAAATCGATCTCGATATCCTCAACCATGGGTCCCGGCGTCAAGGTGGATCCTCTCCAGGTTCGCTCCCTTATCAAGGCGGCGTGACAGGCGCCCGCCACAGGCCGGCGGAGTGTGGTCAGCGACGATTGCCGCCCGCTCCCCAGGCCATGTTCTTGAGGGGTTAATATATACGGAAACACGACCAGAAATTCATCCGGGAAGGTCGGAGACAGCAGGTACGCACGTTTAATAACCTGGTTTTGCATTGAACCGGTTCCCTGCCGAGACCAGATGCCGATCCGGACCGCGCTGCGGCCGGATGCCATTATGTCCTCATTCCTCTTGTCTGCTATCTCGTGACATCCCGCGACCATTGAAGGAGGTGGAACAGTTGAATCGCGAAGAAAAGGCTGCACAGGTCAAGGAACTCAACGAGACCTTCAGTAAGGCCAAATTCGCAGTTGTCGCCGATTACAGCGGGCTCAAAGTCACGGAATTCGAAAAGCTGCGCAGGGAACTCCGCAAGAACAACGCCCAGATCCGCGTTGCCAAGAACACCCTGCTCCGGCGCGCCGTCGTCAGCACGGACTACGAATCCCTCAGCGAGCACTTTGCCGGTACCACGGCCATTGCCGTTGCCTATGACGAGCCCGTGGGCCTGGCCAAGGCCATCGCCGAGTTCGCCAAGGAGTACGAGACGTTCGAGATCCGTTCAGCCGGTCTCGACGGCACCGTGCTCTCGGCCGACGATGTTCTGGCCCTGTCCAAGCTGCCCGGCAAGGATGAGCTCCGTGCCAAGCTGCTCGGCACCATGGCCGCCGTGCCCACCGGCCTTGTCCGGGTGCTCAACGGAGTCCCGCAGAAGCTCGTCTACGCACTGCAGGCAATCAAAGACCAGAAAGAAAACTGATTGGATCCCGAGGTCGCGTTCTGCGTGTTCCGGCACCAGTCCGGGCAGGGCCCGGCCGGCGGATCGATTACAACAGGTTGACCATACTAGTCTGGAGGAATGAAAATGGCTGTAACAAAAGAAGAAGTAATCGAATTTATTTCCAATATGTCCGTTCTCGAGCTCTCGGAGCTGATCAAGGAGCTTGAGGACAAGTTCGGCGTATCCGCTGCCGCACCGGTCGCGGTCGCCGCCGCCGGCGCCGCCCCTGCCGAGGGTGGCGGTGCTGCCGAGGAGCAGACAGAGTTTGACGTGATCCTCACCGCTGCCGGTGACCAGAAGATCAAGGTCATCAAGGAGGTCCGCGCCATCACCTCCCTTGGTCTCAAGGAGGCCAAGGCCCTGGTTGAGGGTGCACCGGCACCGGTCAAAGAGGGTGTCACCAAGGAAGAAGCCAATGAGATCAAGGAGAAGATCGAGGCTGTCGGCGGTTCCGTGGAGATCAAATAGTACTGCTGTTCCTGCGCCTGTCCCGTGCCCTGCACGGGATGGATCTGCCCACATGACTAGGTAACGCTACGGGGGAGAACCCTCGTAGCGTTGCTGCGTTTGGAGGGTCACGCTTGTTCAGGATTGGGTATCGCGCCGGTGAGGGTGATTCCGGGAGTTGTTGCCGCCGGGCTGTGGTGCCTGAATTTCGTGCATAGTTTCGAGGGAACCATGAAGAGAGTACGCAAGAGTTTTGCAAAAACACGCAGTATCTTAGAGCCACCGCACCTCATCGCCATGCAGAGGCATTCCTATGAGCGGTTTCTGCAGCGGGATGTCCCTCCCGACGAACGCCAGGACCATGGCCTGCAGGGAATCTTCAAGAATATCTTCCCGATAACGGACTTCAACGGTCTCTGTTCCCTCGAGTTCGTCCGTTACGCCTTTGGCGAACCCAAGTACACGGTGGAGGAGTGCATCGAGCGTGGCATGACCTACGAGGTCCCGGTCAAGATCACGGTACGTCTCATCACCTTCGAGGTCGACGAGGAGACCGGGGTCCAGTCGGTGCGCGACATCAAGGAACAGGAGGTCTTTCTCGGTTCCCTGCCGCTGATGACCAGGGACGGTGTCTTTGTCATCAACGGCACCGAGCGGGTGGTGGTCAACCAGCTGCAGCGTTCGCCCGGTCTCTTCTACACCCACGACAACGGCAAGTCGCACACCTCGGGCAAGCGGCTCTACTCGGCACGCATCATCCCGGTGCGGGGCTCGTGGCTCGATTTCGAATTCGATATCAAGGACATCCTCTATGTCCGCATCGACCGGCGGCGGAAACTGCCGGTTACCACCCTGCTCAAGGCGCTCGGCTATACCGACGAGGAGCTGCTGCGCGAGTTCTATGAGGTGGACACGGTCCGCAGCGACGGTGACAGCTACCGCATCGATTTCAAGCCCGAGACCTTCATCGGCCAGCGCCTGAGCAGCGATCTGGTCAATCCGGCCGACGGTTCCGTGCTCGGCAAGAAGGGGCGTAAGATCTCCAAGAACCTGGCGCGCCAGATCACCAGGGCCGGCATCGAGTCCATTGCCGTCAGCCCGGAGGAACTCGTGGGCCGCTACCTGGTCGCCGACGTGGTGCATCCGGAAACCGGCGAGATCCTGGGCCGCTGCAACGAGCCGGTGACCGAGGAGATGCTTGAGCGTTTTCGCGAGGCCGGTGTCGCAAGTTTCGAGGTCCTCTTCATCGACGGGGTCACGGTGAGCGAGGCGTTCCGCAAGACCCTGGCCGTGGACAAGGTGCGCGACACCGAGGAGGCCCAGATCGAGATCTACCGCCGTCTGCGGCCTTCCAGCCCGCCGACGCCCGAGATCGCCAAGTCCTTTTTCGACAACCTGTTCTTCAATCCCTCGACCTATGATCTCTCCGAGGTTGGACGCTACAAGATCAACACCAAGCTGGGACTCGACACGCCCATCGATCACCGTACCCTGACCAGGGAGGATATCGTCAAGGGTGTCCGCCACCTGGTACGGATCAAGGACGAGCTCAAGGAAGGCGATGACATCGATCACCTCGGCAACCGCCGGGTGCGCACCGTGGGCGAACTGTGCGAGAACCAGTACCGCATGGGCCTGGTGCGCATGGAGCGGGCCATCAAGGAGCGGATGACCCTGCAGGAGATCGAGACCCTGATGCCGCACGACCTGGTCAACCCCAAGCCCGTGACCTCGGCCATCAAGGAGTTCTTCGGCACCAGCCAGCTCTCCCAGTTCATGGATCAGACCAATCCGCTTTCCGAGGTGACCCACAAGCGGCGCCTCTCCGCGCTGGGCCCCGGCGGCCTGTCGCGGGAGCGGGCCGGCTTCGAGGTCCGCGACGTTCATCCGACCCACTACGGGAGGATCTGTCCGGTGGAGACGCCCGAAGGGCCGAACATCGGTCTCATCGTCTCCCTGGCCACCTATGCCAAGGTCAACCCCTACGGTTTCATCGAGACCCCGTACCGCATCGTCGAGGATCGCAGGGTCAAGGATGAGTACACCTACCTTTCCGCGCTCCAGGAGCAGTCGGAGACCATTGCTCCGGCCCGGCTGGAGCTGGATGGTGACACCATTGTCCCGGATCATCTCATTGCCCGCCAGGACGGCGAGGTCACCATGGTGGCGGCCGACGAGGTCACCCGCATGGACATCGCCCCCAACCAGCTGGTGTCGGTGGCGGCCTCGCTGATTCCCTTTCTGGAGAACGACGATGCCAACCGGGCCCTCATGGGTTCCAACATGCAGCGCCAGGCCGTGCCCCTGCTCAAGACCGCCGCGCCCCTTGTTGGCACCGGTGTGGAAAAGTATGTTGCCCGGGATTCCGGCGCCTGCCTGCTGGCCGGCGGCGACGGCGTGGTCGAGGACGTGGACGCCAACCGGGTGGTGGTCCGCTACGATGAGCCCGGAACCGACGGCTTCGAGACCGGGGTCGGCATCTACCGGCTTTCCAAGTACAAGAAGTCCAACCAGAACACCTGTTTCAACCAGAAGGCCCTGGTCATGCCCGGACAGCGGGTGACCAGGGGCACGGTCCTGGCAGACGGACCTTCCTCGGAGATGGGCGAGCTGGCCCTGGGCAAGAACGTGACCATCGCCTTCATGCCGTGGCGCGGATATAACTTCGAGGACTCCATCCTCATCAACGAGCGACTCCTCAAGGAGGACACCTTTACCTCCGTCCATATCGAGATCTTCGAGACCATGGCCCGGGACACCAAGCTGGGCAAGGAGGAGATCACCCGCGATATCCCCAATGTGGGCGAGGAGGCGCTGCGAAATCTCGATGACTCGGGCATCGTCCGCATCGGCGCCGAGGTGCGCGCCGGCGACATGCTGGTGGGCAAGGTGACGCCCAAGGGCGAGACCATGCTCTCGCCGGAGGAGAAACTCCTGCGGGCCATCTTCGGTGAAAAGGCCGGCGACGTCAAGGATTCCTCCCTGCGGGTGCCGCCAGGTGTCGAGGGTGTGGTCATCGACGCCAAGGTCTACTCCCGCAAGGGTGTTGACAAGGACGAGCGGACCCTGATGATCGAGGACATGGAGGTGGAACGGCTCAACCGTGACATGGACGATGAGCTCAAGAGCCTCAAGAAGGGCGTGCGCAAGGCCCTGGCTGATCTGATCGTCGGCCGCACGGCCAAGGAGGATATCCGGGACCGCAAGGGCGAGGTCATCCTCAAGCTGGGCAAGAAGCTGACCCCCAAGGTCATCGATGCCATCGAGTTCACGCGGCTCCAGGATATCGACTTTTCCGAGCGGTCCAGGTACGAGGAGGAGATCAATGCCATCTTCGAACGCTACCGCCAGCAGGCTGCCATGGTCCGCGAGCGCTACCAGGGCATCGTCGACCGGATCGAGAAGGGCGACGACCTGCCTCCCGGCGTGGTCAAGATGGTCAAGGTGTATGTGGCCACCAAACGCCGGCTGTCGGTGGGGGACAAGATGGCCGGCCGCCACGGCAACAAGGGTGTCGTCTCCAGGCTGCTGCCCGAGGAGGACATGCCGTTCTTCGCCGACGGCACCACCGTGGACATCGTCCTCAATCCCCTGGGTGTTCCCTCGCGCATGAACGTGGGTCAGGTGCTGGAGTGTCACCTCGGTTTTGCCGCCAAGAAGCTCGGCGAGCAGATCCAGCAGCTTGCCGAACAGCAGGAGGTGGACGCGGTGAAGGAGCGTCTGCGCACGATCTATTCCGAGGAGGAGTACACCCGTCTCACCGACGGGCTCAGCGACGAGGAGCTGCTCGACATGGCCCGCAAGTACGGCCGCGGCATCCACGTGGCCACCCCGGTCTTTGACGGCGCTTCCGAGGCCGAGATCCGCCGGCTCCTGGTGGAGGCCGGAGTGGATGAGGTCGGCCAGACCACACTCTACGACGGTCTTACCGGTGACCCCTTTGACAACAGGGTCACGGTGGGCACCATGTACATGCTCAAACTCCATCACCTGGTGGACAACAAGATCCATGCCCGTTCCACCGGCCCCTACTCCCTGGTCACCCAGCAGCCCCTGGGCGGCAAGGCGCAGTTCGGCGGTCAGCGGCTGGGCGAGATGGAGGTCTGGGCCATGGAGGCGTACGGCGCCGCCTACACGCTCAAGGAGTTCCTGACCGTCAAGTCCGACGATGTGGAGGGACGGACCACCATGTATGAAAAGATCGTCAAGGGCAACAACTTCCTCGAGACCGGGCTGCCCGAGTCGTTCCATGTCCTGGTCAAGGAGTTGAAGGGGCTCTGCCTGGACGTGGAGCTGCTCGAAGACTAACCGGTGAGGAGCAAACCGCCGATGCGCTGTGTCTCCCGGAGCTGCTCTGGTTCGCCGCCATAGGCAACGACGGGTTGAACACGGCAATACTTTCGGGAAAAGTTCAGCCGTGCGTCAGCTGTGCGTGATCGCTGCCGGCCGGCAGGGAAGCGAGCGCAGCGGGACTCCGGTAGCCCGCTATGCGGGCGGCCGCGAGCACGTGCAGATGGGGTGCTGCTCAACTTTTACCCGGAGCCTGCCTGGGCACTCCACCAGGGCAACCACAATGAACAATGAAGATCGCGGCCTGACGATGCCGCAGCGGTCTGCCGGCGTATACCGGCGGGCCACCCCGGCCCCGGAAGGCGATCTTCTTTCAAGAGGGTGATTTCGTGGAAGAACTGTTCAGTTTCTTTGCAAAGCCGAAAGGACCGGTCAAGTTTAACAAAGTCAAGATCTCCCTTGCCTCGCCGGAGAAGATCAGGGAATGGTCCCATGGCGAGGTGAAAAAACCTGAGACCATCAACTACCGCACCTTCAAGCCCGAACGGGACGGCCTGTTCTGCGCCAAGATCTTCGGTCCGGTCAAGGACTACGAGTGCAACTGCGGCAAGTACAAGCGCATGAAGCATCGCGGCGTGGTCTGCGAGAAATGCGGGGTCGAGGTCATCCAGTCCAAGGTCCGCCGGGAACGTCTCGGTCACATCGAGCTGGCAGCGCCGGTGGCCCATATCTGGTTCCTCAAGAGCCTGCCGTCCAAGATCGGCGCCATCCTGGACATGACCCTCAAGCAGCTGGAACGGATTCTCTACTTCGAATCCTACGCCGTTGTCGAGTCCCAGGTCGAGGACCTCAAGGTAGGCGACCTGCTCAACGAGGAGCAGTACCGCAAGAACCTGCAGCTCTATCCCGGCCAGTTCCGGGTCGGCATCGGCGCCGAGGCCATCCGCGAGATGCTGATGGGGCTCGACCTGCAGGAGCTGTCAACCACCCTGCGCCAGAAGATGAAGGAGACCGGCTCGGTCACCAAGCGGAGCAAGTACGGCAAGCGGCTCAACGTGGTCGAGGCCTTCCGCGATTCCGGCAACCGGCCCGAGTGGATGATCCTGGAGGTGATTCCGGTCCTGCCCCCGGACCTGCGGCCCCTGGTGCCGCTGGAGGGAGGGCGGTTCGCGACCTCGGATCTCAATGATCTCTACCGCCGGGTCATCAACCGCAACAACCGCCTGAAAAGGCTCCTCGAGCTGGACGCGCCCGACATCATCATCCGCAACGAGAAGCGGATGCTGCAGGAGGCCGTGGACGTCCTCTTTGACAACGGCCGCCGCGGCCGGACCATCACCGGGCCCAACAAGCGGCCCCTCAAGTCGCTCTCCGACATGCTCAAGGGCAAGCAGGGGCGTTTCCGGCAGAACCTGCTCGGCAAGCGGGTCGATTATTCCGGCCGGTCGGTCATCGTGGTCGGGCCGCATCTGCGCCTGCACCAGTGCGGTCTGCCCAAGAAGATGGCACTGGAGCTCTTCAAGCCCTTCATCTACAACCGGCTGGAGAGCCTCGGCTTTGTCACCACCATCAAGAGCGCCCGCAAGATGGTGGAGAAGGGGACCAAGGAGGTCTGGGACGTGCTCGATGACATCGTGCGCGAGTATCCCGTCATCCTCAACCGGGCCCCGACCCTGCACCGCCTCGGTATGCAGGCCTTCGAGGTGGTCCTCATCGAGGGCAAGGCCATCCAGCTCCATCCGCTGGTCTGCGCCGCCTTCAATGCCGACTTTGACGGTGACCAGATGGCGGTGCACGTGCCGCTCTCGGTGGAGGCCCAGGTCGAGGCGCGGGTGCTGATGATGTCCACCAACAACATCCTTTCGCCGGCCAACGGCGGTCCGATCATCATCCCCAGCCAGGACATCGTCCTCGGCCTCTACTACATGACCAGGGACCGGTTCGGGGTCAAGGGCGAAGGCTCCGTCTTCGGCTCCCTGGCCGAGGCGCGCATCGCCTACGACAACGATGCCGTGCACATGCAGGCCAAGGTCAAGGTCCGTATCGACGGCGAGCTGGTGGAGACCACCATCGGCCGCATCCTGGTCTCGGAGCTGCTGCCCGCATCCGTGCCCTTCTCCCTGGTCAACAAGGAGCTGTCCAAGAAGGAACTGGCCTTTCTCATCGACTACACCTACCGCCATGCCGGCACCAAGGATACGGTCATCCTGGCCGACCGGCTCAAGGACATGGGCTACGAGTACGCCACCCGCGCCGGTATCTCCATCTGCATCAACGACATGATGATCCCGGTCCGCAAGGAGGAGTTTGTCGAGGAGTCGGAGAAAGAGGCGGCCGATGTGGACCAGCAGTATGCCGACGGCCTGATCACTGACGGCGAGAAGTACAACAAGATCGTCGATATCTGGTCCAAGGCCACCGACCGGATCACCAAGGAGATGATGAACGAGATGGCGGTGGAGTACGTCAAGGACAGGGACGGCGCCATCCGCGAGGTCAAGAGTTTCAATGCCGTCTACATCATGGCCGATTCCGGTGCCCGGGGCTCCAAGGACCAGATCCGGCAGCTGGCCGGTATGCGCGGCCTGATGGCCAAACCGTCCGGCGAGATCATCGAGACGCCCATCAAGGCCAACTTCCGTGAGGGGCTCACGGTGCTTGAATACTTCATCTCCACCCATGGCGCTCGCAAGGGCCTGGCCGATACCGCGCTCAAGACCGCCAACTCCGGCTACCTGACCCGGCGACTGGTGGACGTGGCCCAGGATTCCACCATTGTCATGAAGGACTGCGGCACCATGCGCGGCACCCTGGCCGAGCCCCTGGTCGAGGGCGGAGAGGTCATCGTCCGCATCGGCGAGCGGATCCTCGGCCGCGTGGCCCTGGAAGACGTGCTCGATCCCCATACCGGCGAGATCCTGGTGGGCATGGACGAGGAGATCACCGAGGACAAGGTGGAGGCCATCGAGGCGGCCGGCATCGACCAGGTCAAGATCCGCTCGGTCCTGACCTGCGAGGCCAAGCGCGGTATCTGCGCCATGTGCTACGGCCGGGACCTGGGCCGTGGCCACATGGTCAACATGGGCGAGGCTGTCGGCATCATCGCGGCCCAGTCCATCGGTGAGCCCGGCACCCAGCTCACCATGCGGACTTTCCACATCGGCGGCACCGCGTCGCGGGCCATCGAGCAGGCCGAGGTCCGCACCCAGCGTGGCGGCGTGATCAAGTACAAGAACATCCATTCGGTGCAGAACGAGACCGGTTTCCAGATCGTCATGAACCGCAACGGAGAGATCTCGGTCCTGGACGACCAGGGAGTTGACCGCGAGCGTTTTCCGGTACCCTATGGTGCCGAGCTCAAGGTCCCGGACGGCGCCAAGGTCGACCCGGGGACCGTGATCGCGGACTGGGATGCCTTCTCCATCCCCATCGTGGCCGAGGTCGGCGGCAAAATCAAGTATGGCGACGTCATCGAGGGCGAGACCATGCAGGAGCGTGTCGACCCCATCACCGGCAAGGCGAGCAAGGTGATCACCCCGGCCGCCTCCAACAAGCAGCTCAACCCGCGGATCACCATCAAGGACGGCCGTGGCCGGACCGCCAAGCTGCCGGATTCGGACCAGCCGGCCCGCTATCCGCTGCCGGTGGGTTCGGTGATCACGGTGGCCGAGGGCGACGAGATCACCCCGGGCACGGTGGTGGCCAAGATCCTGCGCGAGACCACCAAGACCAAGGATATCACCGGTGGTCTGCCCCGGGTCGCCGAGCTGTTCGAGGTCCGCAAGCCCAAGGAACAGGCGGTCATCACCGAGATCGACGGCCGGGTCAGCTTCGGCAAGGAACTCAAGGGCAAGCGCCGGATCATCGTCACCCCGGAGACCGGCGATCCCAAGGAGTACCTGGTGCCCAAGGCCAAGCATATCACCGTGCACGAGGGCGATTATGTCAAGGCGGGCGAGCCGCTGATGGAAGGGGCCGTCCTGCCCAACGACATCCTTCGCGTCCTCGGGGTCGAGGAACTGGGACGTTTCCTGGTCAACGAGATCCAGGAGGTCTACCGGCTGCAGGGTGTGCGTATCAATGACAAGCACATCGAGACCATTGTCCGTCAGATGCTGAAGAGGGTCCGCATCACCGATGCCGGTGACTCGAAATTCATGCTTGACCAGCAGATCGAGTGGTGGAAGTTCCGCGAGGAGAACGAACGTCTGCTGGCCGAGGGGCTCAAACCGGCAGCCGCCGAGCCACTGCTGCTCGGCGTGACCAGGGCATCGCTCTCCACGGACTCCTTCATCTCGGCGGCTTCGTTCCAGGAGACCACCAAGGTTCTGACCAATGCGGCCATTGCCGGTAAGGTGGATGATCTCTCCGGTCTCAAGGAGAACGTGATCATGGGCCGCCTGATCTCTGCCGGCACCGGCCTGCCGGTCTACAGGCTGGAACGGTCGAAAGAGTAGCTGGATTTTACTGTTGACAGCGGTGACAGTTTAGTATAAAATTATTGATTTTCGTGCTCACCCAAACAGAGTGTGGGGGTGAGCACGTTGCGTTCTCTCAAAAGGAGTGGTTTGTATGCCCACAATCAATCAGCTTGTCAGGAAACGGCGGAAGAAGATAACCAAGCGGTCCAATACTCCGGCCCTGCAGAACTGTCCGCAGAAGCGGGGGGTCTGTGTCCGTGTGTACACGACCACCCCGAAGAAGCCCAACTCTGCACTGCGCAAGGTCGCCAGGGTCCGGCTGACCAACGGGATCGAGGTCACCTCCTATATTCCCGGCATCGGCCATAACCTGCAGGAGCATTCGGTGGTGCTTATTCGCGGCGGTCGTGTCAAGGATCTTCCCGGTGTCCGTTACCACATCGTCCGTGGCACCCTGGATGCCCTCGGCGTGAGTGACCGGCGCCAGGGCAGGTCCAAGTATGGCGCCAAGCGGCCCAAGTAACCAGAGCAACTGCGGAGAGAGGTGGAGTCGAAGTCATGCCGAGAAAGAAACTGTTAGATAAACGTCCCGTGGCCCCGGATCCGAGGTTCAATTCCGTCCTGGTGGCCAAGTTCACCAACGGCCTGATGCAGGACGGAAAGAAATCCCTGGCCAGGAGACTGTTCTATGATGCCATGGCCATTGTCGAACAGAAGGTGAGCGACGAGGATCCCCTCACCGTGTTCGAGGGGGCCATGGAGAATGTCCGGCCCCGGGTGGAGGTCAAGAGCCGGCGCGTGGGCGGTGCAACCTATCAGGTTCCGGTGGAGGTCCGGCCCGAGCGCCGCAACGCCCTGGCGATCCGCTGGATCATCGCCTTTGCCAAGAACCGTTCCGGCCAGTCCATGGCCGAAAAACTGGCCGGCGAACTGCTGGACGCCTATAACAAGCGGGGCGCGGCGGTCAAGAAGCGGGAAGATACCCACAAGATGGCCGAGGCCAACAAGGCCTTTGCCCATTACCGCTGGTAACAGCAGCCTGAGGCAGCAGGGCAGGCGTGGGACGGCCGGTTCCGGCGAGATATGCGCATGGATCAGTGGTGGCTGCAGCCAGTTGGTTGACCGGAGGGATAAAGGAAAAATAATCACGGTGCAAGCGAGCGGTTGACAAAGCCGTGGCAGTACTGTAGAAAGAGCAACATTTTTCTTGGACCACCGAGCCAGGGAATGAAGACAACGAATACGGGAAGGAACAGTGGCTGCTGGAGGGGGATCGTTATCCAACCTGCGCAATATCGGCATCATGGCCCATATAGACGCAGGCAAGACCACGACGACTGAACGTATTCTCTACTATACGGGCCGGTCACACAAGATCGGCGAGGTCCATGAAGGCACCGCCGTCATGGACTGGATGGAACAGGAGCAGGAACGGGGCATCACCATCACCTCTGCTGCCACCACCTGTACCTGGCGCAACTATCGCATCAACATCATCGACACCCCTGGGCATGTCGATTTCACCGTCGAGGTGGAACGGTGCCTGCGGGTACTGGACGGCGTGGTCGCCGTCTTCTGCGCGGTTGGCGGCGTTGAGCCCCAGTCGGAGACGGTCTGGCGGCAGGCGGATCATTACCACATCCCGCGCATCGCCTTTGTCAACAAGATGGACCGGATCGGGGCCGATTTTGACAAGTGCGTGCGCGAGATCGAGGAACGCCTCGGCGCCGCGCCGGTTGCAGTGACACTGCCGGTGGGCAGTGAAGAGACCTTTTCGGGTATCATCGATATCATCGAGGAGAAGATGCTGCTCTTCGATGAGGCCTCCCAGGGGCTTGAGGTGACCGAAGAGGCGATCCCCGAGGATTTACAGGACAGATCATCGGCCGCACGGATGACGCTCCTCGAGAAGTTGGCCGACTTCGATGAGGAGCTCATGGAAAAATACCTGGAAGATCAAGAGATCGCTCCCGGTGAGATTCGCAGGGCCCTTCGCAGGGCGACCCTCAATCTTGACCTGGTGCCCGTGCTTTGCGGGGCCGCCTTCAAGAACAAGGGGGTGCAGCCGCTGCTCGATGCGGTCTGCTGGTACCTGCCCTCACCCGTAGATGTTCCCCCGGTGGAGGGGACGGACAAGAACGGTGCGCCGCTTGTCCGCAAACCTGAGCGGAGCGAAAAGTTCTGCGGGCTTGTCTTCAAGCTGCAGGCGGATCCCTTTGTCGGCAACCTCTCCTTTCTGCGTGTCTACGCCGGGGAGGTCAAGATCGGCGACAAGGTCTTCAATCCGCTCAAGCGCAAGAAGGAAAAGATCTCGAAACTGCTGAAACTCCACGCCAACAAGCGCGAGGAGGTGGAACGGATCAGCGCCGGTGACATCGGTGCGGTGGTGGGACTGAAGTTCACCACCACCGGCGATACCCTGTGCGCGTCCGGTGATTATATCGTCCTTGAATCGATGGATTTTCCCGAACCGGTTATCGGGATTGCCATCGAGCCCAAGACCAAGGCGGACGAGGGCAGGCTGGCCGAGAGCCTGGAGAAGATCGCCAGGGAGGATCCCAGCTTCAGGATCACCAGCAACGAGGACACCGGTCAGACCATCATCTCCGGGATGGGCGAACTCCATCTCGAGATCATCGTCGACCGGCTGATCCGCGAGTTCAGGGTTGCCGCCAATGTGGGCAAGCCTCAGGTCAGCTATCGTGAGACCATCACCCGGCCGGCCACTGCCGAGGAACGCTTCGAGACCCATGGCGCCGGCAGGGAGCAGTATGGTCACGTGGTGATTGAACTGGTGCCGGGCGAACGGGGCAGCGGGGTCCATTTTGCAAGTCTGGTGGACGAGGAGCAGATCCCGGAACGTTTTCTTGAGGCCATCGAGAAGGGCGTGCGTGATTCCCTGGATTCGGGACCGCTGGTGGGATACCCGCTGATCGATGTCACCGCCAGGCTGGTGGGGGGCTCCTATGACGAGGAGAATTCCACCGAGATGGCCTTCGGCGTCGCCGCCACCATGGCCTGCCGCAAGGCGGCGGCCGATGGCGAGCCGGTGCTGCTGGAGCCGCTCATGGCCCTGGAGGTACGCACTCCCGAGGAGTATCTGGGCGAGGTGATCAATGATCTGAACCGCAAGAGGGCCCAGGTCAGCGGCGTGGATTCTGACCGGGGAATCCAGATCGTCAGCGCCATGGCTCCGCTTTCAGAGATGTTCGGCTATTCCACCGACCTGCGGTCGGCGACCCAGGGCAGGGCGACCTTCACCATGCAGTTTGCCGAGTTCGCCGAGGTACCGCCACGGAAGGCCGAGGAGATCATCCACAAGATCCGTGGCGTGTAGAAACCAGATTTTCTCAATACTGTCCCGATCAAGAGGGACCGATTCATAGACGCTGAACAACCACGTGCAATGAGGTGTGCTGATGGCAAAGGAAAAGTTTGAGCGGACAAAACCGCATGTCAACGTAGGCACGATCGGTCACATCGACCACGGCAAGACCACCCTGACAGCGGCCATCACCCGCGTGCTCGCCACCAAGGGTCAGGCCG
>JALSNC010000109.1 GCA_026987195.1 Desulfobulbaceae bacterium
GGACTGTTTCTACTGCCTGAGCCTGTGGGTGGCCCTGGTGCCGGCCCTGCTCCTGGGCAGCGACTGGTGCCGGCGCCTGCTCCTGTGGCCGGCCCTGTCGGCAGGCGCGATACTGCTCCAGCGGCTGACCCATCCCGAGGAACTGGATATCGAACCGCTCTATTACGAACCCCCACCGGAAGAGGGAGGAGAAGATGAGCTGTTGCGGCAGGAAACGCGGACAACGGGAGGCGGCAGCGACCAGGACACCACCCCGCCGGCGCAGTCGGCCGGCCAGGCCTGAGAGGCGGCCGCATGCCGGTGATGGCCGGCCGTCTGTCCTGGTCGAGTACACCGGCCGCACCATGCTCACCCTGCGCGGACCGGTGACCGGCAGGATCTACCGGTTCCGGGCCGAGGGCATGGTCCTGCCCGTGGACCGGCGCGACGCCCATCATCTGCAGGCCGTCCCTGCTCTCCGCCGCCTGGACACAGCCGCAGCCCGCGTCTGACCAGGTTCTTCTAGCCTCCGATCCGGGACATCCTGCCGTGGCAGTCGCCGCCGTGCTCCCTGAGGCGCCCCTCCATCTGGTGGCCGCGCGGCTTGTTGCGGATGGCGGTGAGCAGGGTCTCGCGGATCATCTCGTCACTGCCGCCGGAGCGCAGCACACTGCGCAGGTCGGTCTCCTCGTCGTGAAGCAGGCAGGAGCGCAGCATCCCCTCCGAGGTGAGCCGCAGCCGGTTGCACCGGTCGCAGAAATGATGACTGATGGGGCTGATGAAGCCCAGTGACCCTGCCGCGTCGCCGGCCAGGCGAAAGACCCTGGCCGGTCCGTCCGCCCTGCCCCGCTGCAGGGGAATCAGTTCGCCCGCGCCGCTGACCCGGGCCATGATCTCGTCGGTGGCCATGTAGGTGTCCCGGCTCCAGCTGCTGGAGCTGCCGATGGGCATGAACTCGATGAACCGCACCTGCAGGGGGGTGGAACGGGAAAGCTCGGCAAAGTCTTCCAGTTCATCGTCATTGATGCCCCGCATCACCACCATGTTGAGCTTGACCGGCGAAAACCCGGCAGCCAGCGCCGCCTCGATCCCCCGCCACACCCGGTCAAAACAGTCCACCCCCGTGATACGGGCGAACCGCTCCGGCCGCAGGCTGTCCAGGCTGATATTGACCTTGGTCACCCCGGCCTCGACAAGCCCTTTCGCGAAACGCTCCAGCAGTACGCCGTTGGTGGTGATACGGATATCGTCCAGCCGGTCGATATCGGCAAGCCGACGGATAAAGCGCATGATGTCCCGCCGGACCAGGGGTTCTCCCCCGGTCAGCCGCAGCTTGGAAATCCCCATTTCCACCGCCACCCGCACCACCCGCAGCAGTTCCTCGTAGGTCAGCAGTTCGTCGTGGGCGAGCTTGCCCAGACAGCCGTTTTTCTCCTCTTCAGTGACGCAGTACATGCAGCGCAGGTTGCAGCGATCGGTCAGCGACAGGCGCAGGTAGGAGATGGTCCGGGAAAAAAGATCTGTCAGGGCCTGGCCCTCCGGGCCGGGGTCGTCAATATGCCTGTTCATGAGGTTTCGGTTGACCTGGAAAAAAATTGGTGTATATCCTGCGGTGGTCATCTCCTGTCACCCGGAGGCGGCCAGGGCGTGGGCCGACTGTGCGTCACGACCCGAACGACACCCATACTGTGCGAAAAAACCGGCTTCGCTTTTCGTCGGCGACAGTCACTAGTTACCATTGAAACCCCTCGATTGCAACACGGTTCAGGTGGTTGCCGACAGCGGTGAATTCTTACGTGCCAGATGCTCATACTCGCCATTGAAAGTTCCTGTGACGACACCGCGGCAGCGGTCCTGGAGGATGACCGTGTCCTGCGCGCCAATGTCATCAGCAGCCAGTTCGATGTCCATGCCCGCTTCGGCGGCATAGTGCCGGAACTGGCCTCCCGCCGTCACATCGAGGCCATCTGGCCGGTGGTCAGCCAGGCCCTGGACGATGCCGGGGTGACGATTGCCGACATCGACCTCATCGCCGCCACCCGGGGCCCGGGACTGGTGGGCTCCCTGCTGGTGGGATTCACCTTTGCCAAGGCCCTGGCCCTGGTCAGGGGGATTCCCTGCGTGGGTGTGGACCACATGGCCGGGCACCTCCTCTCCATCCGCCTGGAACAGGAGTATCCCGCCTTTCCCTACACCGCGCTGGTGGTCTCCGGCGGCAACACCTCCCTCTTCAGGGTGACCGGCCCCACCACCTTCGCGCTGCTCGGCCGGACCCGCGACGATGCGGCGGGCGAGGCCTTTGACAAGGTGGCCAAGCTCCTTGACCTGGGCTATCCCGGCGGTCCGGCCATCAGCGAAGCGGCAGCCCACGGCGACCCGGAGGCCATCCGCTTTCCCCGGGCCTGGCTGGGCGAGGACAGCCTGGACTTCAGTTTCAGCGGTCTCAAGACCTCGGTGGTGAACCATGTCCATCGCTGCCGGCAGCTCGGGCAGCCACTGGAGGTGGCCGACATCTGCGCCTCGTTCCAGGAAGCGGTGGTGGACGTGCTGGTGGAAAAGGCGATTCGGGCCACCAGACAGAGCCACTGCCGTACCCTGGTGCTGGGCGGAGGTGTGGCCGCCAACCAGCGCCTGCGCCGGCGGATGCGGCAGCGGTGCCAGGAGGAGGATATCGTCTGCTGCACTCCCAGTCCTGTCTTCTGCACCGACAATGCGGCCATGATCGGCATTGCCGGTTACCACCGCTACCTGCAGGGACACACCGTCAGACCGGACGCGGACGCCTATTCCAGATCACCCCTCAACTGACCGCGATGCTCAATCTCAGCCGCACCATCAGGTATTACTTCCTCCGCTTCACCCGGCTGCGCGGCGATCCCCATTCCCTGGCCCTGGGCACCGGTTTCGGCGTCTTCATCGGTATCGTGCCGCTGATGCCGATCCAGACCATCATCCTGATCCCGCTGACCATCCTTCTCAGGATCAACACCCTGGCAGCCCTGATCGCGGCCACCGCGGTCTCCAACCCGCTGACCTTCATCCCCCAGTACTACTTCACCTGGAAGGTCGGCGACATGCTGCTGCCGGGAAGAATCAGCTGGGAACAGTTGCAGAGTGTACTCCACCTGATCCGGCACGAGAGCCTCTGGCAGGGCATCCAGACCTTTCTTCACCTGGGTTTCAACACCATCGCTGTCCTGCTCTGCGGCGGCACCCTGATCGGACTGCCGGCCGGCCTGCTGGTCTATTATGCTTCCCTTCTCTTCTTCATCAAGGTAAGAAGAAAGCGGATAGCCAAACACAAACTCGACTGAGCGATCACAGCCCATGCCTTATCAGGACACCCGTACCACACTCCGGCAGCAGGGACTGGCGCCGAAGAAAAAGCTGGGCCAGAACTTCCTGGTCCACCGCCATACGGCCGAGCGGATCGTAAGCGCGGCCGGGGTCCGGCCCGATGACACCATCATCGAGGTGGGCGTGGGCCTGGGCGCGCTGACAGTGCCGCTGGCCGAGGCCGCAGACCGGGTCATCGGCCTGGAGGCAGATTCGGGTATCGTCAGGATGCACGAACAGCGCGGGGACCTGCCCGCAAACGTCCGCCTCGTCCATGCCGACATCCTGAAGGTGGACCTTGCCGAGCTGGTCACCCGGGCCGGCGGCCGGCTCAGG
>JALSNC010000110.1 GCA_026987195.1 Desulfobulbaceae bacterium
CTTCGGCGAGACTGAGGAAATCAGGTGTCATGCGTCAGTCCGCCAGTTTCTTGAGAGCCTTACCGTAACGGCGGTTCGTTTTCTCCAAAGCCTTTTTGAATTTTTTCTGACGCTCGGCGTCACGCACGGGGGAGATGATGAGCACCTGTCCGTCAGTGGAAATATCAAGCGGGGTGTCAGCGTCTATCTTCAAAAGATCGAGGACGGCACGGTCGATTACCAACGCCAGACTGTTTCCATGTTTAGTCAGATTCTTGATCATGGTTTTGCCTCCATATGATCTACCATTGTTATAACAATGTATTACCAAGAGAAGGGCTTGTCAACAGGAAGGACCAGAACTGTCACCGGAGAAAATCCCGTGCTTCAGGATGAGCACGGGATTCCCTTGATTGTTTTAACCGGATCAGAGTCGTTCGAGGGCCTCCTCAAGGGCTCCGTCCACCAGGTGGGTATAGATCTCCGTGGTCGAGATATCCCGGTGTCCGAGCGCCCGCTTGACCACGAGAATATCGGAGGTGGCCGCATACAGGTGGGTGGCGAAGGTGTGGCGCAGGCCGTGAGGGCTGACAGCCTTATCGATACCGACCGGCCTTGCGAAGCCAGTATTTTACGCGGTTGGCCACCTGCCCGGGAGACAGGCGCGACCCGCGGTTGGAGAGAAACGTAAGGTCACCGACCTGGCCGGGTTCTCCGAGACCAGCCCGGTTTCCTCGGCCCAGGCGAAAAACGACATGATCGCCGCCTTGAACCGGTGCAGAGAGGCCGGTGAGCGAGGGGCACCCGAAACGGTGTGCGCGACAGCCGACGCCGTCAACACCTCGTCCAGCATACCCGGAGTCACCTGGCTGATGGTCACTCCCGGATGCCGGGTCAGAAGCATCCCGGTGAAGCGTTTCAGGTCCCGCAGGTATGCGTGGATTATGTTCGACGAGCGACCATCGGCTGCGAGCCTCCTGCCGAAGGCTTCCACCGCCTGCTCGAGAGGCTCAGTCCTGGGCAGGAGTCGAAGCGGACTGGTTGCCGTGTTCGTCATTCTTCTTACCTCCCTTCTTCACGCTCCGGCCCATGGGAGTTCCTTTGGGCAGGGGCACTTTTTCAATGAGGCCGGTATATTTGGCCCAGACAAGGAACATGCGCAGCACCCGCTCGGTTTTCTCCACCGTGGGCGTGGCGCGATCCTTTCCGCTGGGCAGCTTCAGGAGCGCATCGGATTTGAAGAATCTCCCCACGTGCGGAGTGAGAATGCCGGTGAGCTTCCGCTCGGCACCGAAGAAGGCCTCGATCTGCTCGAAATCCTTCCCGTAGGTGTAGAGCGTACGCTCCGTCTTGCCCTGGGTCCACCTCTTAGGAACCCTGGTCAAAAAGTGTGATACACTCGAACAGGATCCTGGGGATAGTGGAGTATCCCTTGTAATCCATGGCGGTGGCCTCCAGAAGAAACGAGAAGAAAATGAAAAAAGAAGACGAGGTGGCCGAAAAAAGACCGTTGACGGTGGCTGACTTTCTCGCCGTTGATTTTGGCCTACTTTCTGGTCGGTGGTAATATTTCGGACGAGCATTCGAAAAACGGGTGGTACGGTACAGGTTTTCGAACTTTTCAGAAAAAGGGTAAAAAGGAAACAGATTTCCCCTTGATTTCCCAACCCGGAGAATTCCGCAACTCCTGGAGAATAAGGCAATTGCAGGGCTACTCATATCAGACTTGGTTTTCGAGAATGAAACATGGTCTGAGAGACCGGATGTCATCTCGAACGCTCGTCTGGGGAAATGAGTGGGAACTGCCGTTATCCCGTTTTCGGGAATTGTAATAGTTCACCGTCCCGCCCTGTGGGACGGGTTGAGAGACATGCTCGCCGCCGGCCTTTTCTACTGGCCGACGGCGACTTGGGCTTCGAAGGTAGGAAGCAGACCTTCCGCCATTGCACAGCTGGCCGCAATGCCTGTTCCGCGGCATTGTTGGTTGGCTTGATCCCCTCGTACCGGAGAAAGACAAACAGGTGTTCCCAAGTTTTGAGAAACCGCTTTGCCCGGGTACAGACAGTCCCATCCTGGCTTTGCGCATAGTGGCTGCAAAGATGCTTCAGGCGTCCACGCAGGAGAGCCGTTGCCTGCCAGAGTTCTTCCCGCGAGACAGTTGATAGGTATAGTGTTTGTGAGCACCCTTGAGGGAAGCCGTGAAAGAGCCGTGCTCTTTGGATGATCTCTGGAATTTGGCGCAACCAGGCGCGCACGTCTTCGATCCCGCCCGGGTTTCAGGGCTTCCGGAGGGAGTCCGTCTGTATCTCGAGCACGCCATCGCGGCCGGGACCTCTCTTGCTTCCGCTGTCCGGTTGCGCATGCACGGGGAGATCAAGCTCAAGGGGTGGCATCCCTT
Source organism: Desulfobulbaceae bacterium (assembly GCA_026987195.1). Lineage (GTDB taxonomy): Bacteria > Desulfobacterota > Desulfobulbia > Desulfobulbales > Desulfobulbaceae > DRKI01. Next base: position 2,378 of record JALSNC010000110.1, read on the forward strand.
CACGGCCGAACAGGTTATCCTGTGGAACCGCGGCATGATCTGGCGGGCCACGGTTCGCATGTCCGGAATTCCCGTTCGCGGAGGTGACTTTTTTCTCGATGGTCAAGGGGGCATGCGCTGGAAGCTATTCGGCATCCTGCCCGTTATCAATGCTGCCGGGCCCGACATAAGCCGGTCGGCGGCGGGCCGGATGAACATCGAATCTATCTGGCTGCCGTCCGTGCTCTGTGGAGAGGGGGTGTCATGGACTGCTTCCGGCAATCGCCTCCATGCCTGGTTCCCGGCTCACGGTGAGAGGGCCGGGATCGATTATACGGTCAGCTCGAATGGCGGACTCGAAACGGTCTGCATGCCGCGCTGGGGCAATCCGGACGGTGGCGATTTTCATTACGTCCACTGTGGCGGTTTCGTGGAGGAAGAAGGCACGTTTGCCGATTACACCATACCGACGCGTATGCGGGTGGGATGGCACTTCGGTACCGAGGACTTTGAGCAGGAAGGCGAGTTTTTCCGCGTCACCATAGATGATGCGATATACCGGTAAGCCGGGCTTGCCGTAACCCCTCACGGGGTAACCAACCATCGGTTTTCTCGACCACAATGGTGTAAGCGCTCTCAGGGACCGCAGATTTGTGCAGGCGTGCCTGACCGCTATAGCCTAACCTATGCGGGCAGGCGGACCGTGCAAGGATGCGGTCCCTGTGAGCGCTTACGGCTTGCCGGCCGGAACGGTTGTGAAAAGAATTGCGTGTGGACTTTTCGTGTCAACACATCAAGAGATATGGCAGTGGGAATCGAACCCGCGTCCATTCTTTGCATTCGAGGGGGGCACCTCAAGGGGCGATGCCGGGTGGAATTGACGGATTCGGTTTGGGATCCAGCACTCCACCTCGTTATCATCACGCGTGGAACACGCTTCACATAATCTGAATTCTCACTGGCTTCTGTTAACAGGTTCTGAAAAAAGTACCTCGTTTCGAGCCGTGTATCCGGGAAGCAACATCCGGTTTCACGTGTGGCCGGGCATCGCCAACAGTGAACGCTTACCCGGCCGGAGGGTTGCCGTGGTAAGGGTTATTTGCCGACGGTTATCTCGCCCTTGATTTTTTCCACTGTTTTTTCACCGATTCCCTTGACCTTGACGAGGTCTTTGACCGATTTGAAAGGCCCTTCCTTCTTGCGGTACTTGATAATCGCCTCCGCCTTTGTCTGGCCGATTCCCCTGATGGCCTGGAGTTCCTTCACCGTTGCCGTGTTGATATTGACCTTGGCCAGGGCGGCGGTGGCAAGAAAGAGGAGCAGGATGAGGGTGAGGCTGATCTTTTTCATGGAAACCTCCTTTCGAAATAGGGAACAGGATGGATGCTATGGTGTTATCCTATGGTGAAGTTTTGGTTCTGGTCAAGAAAAAACGCTATATTAGTATGTTAGAAAAATGTTAGATGCTCTGGATTCTTTGCGGCGCAAGTGTTTTGGAAGAAAACGAAAGGAAATTTTTTTCAAGGCCGGCGCGTCCGCGAAGGCCATGTCACCGTGGTGCTGCAGGGCAGAGAATCTGTTTTTTGGTGGTTGAAATGGAGGCAGAATGGTAAGGCTATCCTGAACGATGTATAGTTCTCGGAAAATCAGAAGGCCGGAAGTCAGGTGTCTTCATGCCGCTGCGGCGGAAAGATGAGGATTGAGTTCCCGGCGATGCTGGCGGCATGCGCGGATACAGAGCGGCCTGCCGCAGCTCAACCTCGTTGATCCGCTCCACGGCGCAACGGCTACACCGTCTGCCTGATTGTCCATCGTTTGTTGTGGCCGCCGCTCCTGTGGCTATGAAGGTGTGTCCGGCCGGAATGTGGCAGAGTGCCGGGGAGCCATCTTCCCGCGCAGAAAAACGCCGTCGTGGCATGATGATGATCCGCCATGCCAGCCACTTCCCGGCTTCCTGCCCCTGGTGTTCAGAAAAGACCTGTTACAGTTCCCATGAATTCATCTGAAAGTCTCATTGTCCATTTTCGCCGTGCCGAGCAGTTGCGGGCTGATGCGGTGGAGCTGGCATCGCTTGATCTCAATACCCGCCAGCTCTGTGACCTGGAGTCCCTGCTGAACCGGGCGTTTTATCCCCTGTCCGGCTATCTGAACCAGGAGGATTACCAGGCAGTGCTTGCCGACATGCGCCTTGCGGATGGATCGGTCTGGCCTGTGCCCATCTGTCTGGATGTGTCGGAGAGGTTTGCGGCCTCCCTGTCGCCGGGCCAGTGTATCGCCCTCAATGACCAGGAAGGGTTTCTCCTGGCCCTGCTGACGGTGGAGGACGTGTGGCGGCCGGACAAGCGCCACGAGGCCGAGGCGGTGTACGGCACGGCCGATGCCACCCTCCATCCCGGTGTCCGCTACCTCTACGAGCAGGTGGGCGACTGGTACGTCGGCGGCAGCATCGAGGGGGTGTCTCTGCCCATTCATTATGATTTCCGTGACCTGCGGCTGACACCTTCCGAGACCCACCGCCGTTTCACCCAGTATGGCTGGCGGCGGGTGCTGGGCTTCCATACCCGGGAGTATCTGCACTGCGCTCATCGGGAAATGGTGCTCGCCGCCGCCCGCGAGGTCAGCGCCTCCATCTTTCTCCATCCCGTGGTCGGCCTGGAGTATCCCGGCAACATGGATCATTACACCCACGTTCACTGTTACCAGGAGTTTGTCAACCACTTCCCCAGGAACATGATCATGCTCGGCATCACTCCCCTGGCCGAGCGGCATGCCGGTCCCCGGGAGGCACTCTGGCATGCCATGATCCGCAAGAACTACGGCTGCAGCCATTTCATGGTCGCCGAGGACCATGGCGATCCGTTTGCCGGCACCAGGCAGGAACTCTTCTATCCCCGGGGAACAGCCCAGGACCTGGTGGACTCCCTGGCCGGCGAGACCGGTATCGAGATGGTGCCGGAGCGCCCCATGGGCTACGTGGAGGAGAAGGCGCAGTACGTGTTTCTCGACGAGGTGGTGGAAGAGCAGGTCAAGAACATCACCTCGGAGGAGCTGCGGCGCCGGCTGGAATGGGGGCTCGAGATCCCTTCCTGGTTCTCCTATCCCGACGTGGTCGCCGAACTGCAGCGGGCCTTCCCGCCCCGGAGCAGGCAGGGGTTCACCATCTTTCTCACCGGCCTCTCCGGATCGGGCAAATCCACCATCGCCAAGGTGCTGATGGTCCGGTTCATGGAGATGCGCGATCGTCCGGTGACCCTGCTCGACGGTGACATTGTCCGCAAGAACCTCTCCTCGGAACTGACCTACTCCCGGGAGCACCGCAATCTCAACGTCACCCGCATCGGCTTCGTGGCCAGCGAGATCACCAAGAACGGCGGCATTGCCCTCTGCGCCCCCATCGCCCCCTACGAGGAGTCCCGGCAGGCCAACCGGGCACTGATCAGCCGCTACGGCGGCTACATCGAGGTCTATGTCGCCACGCCGCTTACGGTCTGTGAACAGCGTGACCGCAAGGGGCTCTATGCCAAGGCCCGCGCCGGTCTGGTCAAGGGGGTGACCGGTGTCTCGGATCCCTATATCCCGCCATCCAATCCGGAGCTGATTATCGACACCAGCCAGATGACCCCGGCCGAGGCGGTTCAGGAAGTCCTGCTCTACCTGGAAGAGCAGGGCTATATCCGGTGAGATGCGCCGCATCGTCGTCTTTCTCCTGATCCTGGGATTTCCCTTCTTTTTTCTCGGCGGTCCGGGCTACTACGCCAGTCGCTCCTTTGCCGCGGCCTGGAACCTGGGCCATATCCTCTTCTTCACCCTGGCGTCGTGGCTGCTTTGCAGCCTTTTGCTCGGGCGTAAACCGGAGAATGGTTTTTTTTATCTGTTTCTGCAGGTTTTTTCTGTTATTCTTGTACTGGGGACCGGTGTGGAGCTCCTGCAGATGGGGATCGACGGCCGTTTTCCCGATCTGCGCGATATCCTTCGCAACCAGCTGGGCTGCCTGGTGGGTTTCGCCTTTTTCTGCCCGGTGGAGATGCCCGGCGGCCCGTGGTGGCGACGTCTTGCGCAGGTCCTGGTCTCGCTCCTCGTGCTGTTCACCGCCTGGCCGCTGGCACGGGCCGTGATCGATGAACGGATCGCGGTCCGCCAGTTCCCGCTGCTGTCGGATTTCGAGACCCCTTTTGAACGGTTCCGCTGGAAGGATATCCGGCAGCTCCGGCTGGAGCGGAGCCTGGCCAGGCACGGCAACCGGTCTCTGCGGGTGCAGCTTTCCACGGCCACCTATTCGGGCACCAGCCTGTTCTATTTTCCCCATGACTGGCGGGGCTACCGGTGGCTGCGTTTCAGTGTCTATAACCCGCAGTCCGGGGAAGTGGCCCTCCATTGCCGGATCCACGATGCCCGGCACCGGCAGAGCGGATTCAGGTTTGAGGACCGTTTCCACAAGCGCTTTCTTCTCCGCCCGGGCTGGAACGATCTTGTCATCTCCCTGGAGGAGGTGCGGCAGGCACCCGCAGGCAGAACAATGGACATGCAGAGGATCGAGGGATTTGGTATCTTTGTGGTCAGACAGCCCCGGCCGCTGGTGCTCTACATCGACAACGTCTACCTGGACAGGTGATCCCCGGTGAGATTCTATCGACCCCATTCCTTCTACGGCCTGTTGCTGACTGGATTTTTTTTCGTTTCCCTGCCGCTTGTCGCCGCCCTGGTCAGCTCGGTGCGTATCCTGGACGGCCTGGTCCAGCAGAGCGCGGTGGCGGTCTACAGTTCAGTGGACCGGGTCAGCAGCAGCCGCAGGATCGCCGGCCTTCTCCAGGACCAGGAGCGCAAGGCGCGGCTCTACAACGTCCTGGGCGAGCCGGCCCAGCTCGCCGAGGTCAACCGCATGCACGGCGAGATCGTCGAGGTGCTGGATCACCTGGCCGCCTCGGTCTCGGACGAGGACCTGCTGCAGCTCATCGGCCGGCTCCGTGCCGGCGAGAGCTATCTGGTCGCGGCCCTGAACCGGACCTCCAGCGGCCCTGAGGAGCTGAAAAGGGAGCAGGAGAAGATCCTGTCCCGCTACCGCGACATCGACCGGCTGGCCGCCGCCGTGGAGCGGGCCAGCAACAAGCTGATGATCGACCAGGTGGATGCGCTCAAGGAGAAGGTGAGTCGCGACAAGGAGACGCTCATCTGGCAGACCTCGGGACTGATCGGCTTTTCCGCCCTTTTGATCGCCGTGTTCATGGTCCTGATCTCCAAGCCGGTCCGCCAGATCGACAAGGGCATCGAGCGGCTGGGTGACGGCGATTTCAAGACCCCGGTGGAGGTTTTCGGTCCGCGGGACCTGGAGGCCCTGGGCCGCAAGCTCGACTGGCTGCGGCAGCGGCTGGCCAAGCTGGACCGGGAAAAGGTGAAGATGGTGGCCCATATCTCCCACGAACTGAAGACACCGCTCGCCTCGATCAAGGAAGGGGTGGGCCTGCTGCGCGACGAGCTGGTGGGGCCGATCAACAGGAACCAGGCGGACGTGGTGGCCATCCTGGACAAGAACTGCGGCAAACTGCAGAAACTGATCGAGAACATCCTCGATTTCAACATGGCCCAGGCCCGCAAGGGCACGGTGGAGAAGAAGGAGGTCCGCCTGGACGAGCTGATCGACTCGGTAATCTCCGATCACAGGAACTCCATCCTCGCCCGCCACATCCGGCTGGACGTGCGCCTGGCCACCACCAGGATCAACGCCAACCCCCAGCAGTTGCGTACCGTCTTCGACAACCTGCTCTCCAACGCCGTCAAGTTCACCCCTGAGGAGGGCACCATCAGGATCCGCATGAAGACCGATGGCGGCGTGGTTCATGTCCGGGTCGAGGATTCTGGTCCCGGGATCGACGATGAGGACCGGTCGCGGATCTTTTCCCCGTTTTTTCAGGGCAAGGGGGCGAAAAATGTCGTAGTCAAGGGCTCTGGCCTGGGACTTGCAATAACCAAGGAATACGTGCAGAATCACGGCGGCGAGATCCGCCTGCTTTCCAGCAGGAAAGGCGCCTGCTTTGCCGTGAGCCTGCCGGTATCTGCCTAGAGAGGATCATGAAAAGCATCGTATCGTTCATTATGGCCGTCAGTTGCATGCTTCTGTTCACCGGTTGCGCCGAACTTGGTCAGGACCGAGTCGTTGCCGGCGGCGCCATGGACCCGACCATTGTCTTCCGGCCCACGGACTGTTCCTATGTCCTTGCCTGTCTCAACGAGCTCAACTCCACCCGTGGCCGCGATTTCGACCTCCACTTCAAGGCGGCGGAGAAAAAACTCTCCTCCGGCGACGACAGGGACAAGCTGCGCTTCATCTGCCTGGCCCTCAACAAGCGGGCTGATTACAGGCAGTTCAAGAAGGGCATGGAGGTCCTGCGCACCTATATCGAGGAACATCCCGAGTCGGGCCAGGACCTGCAGGGGCTGAAATCCCTGGTCGACCGCCTGGACCAGGCCAAGATCAACCGCTGGATCGCACGTAAGAAGCTTCTTGACCGGCAGGAGGAACTGGAGGCCGAAAATGACCGGCTCCAGTCTGAACTCTCCCAGGCTCAGGTCCGGATAAAGGAGCTGCAGAACCAGATCGAACAGTTGAAGAATATAGAAAATATCATAAAAAACAGGGAACGTTGATCATGAGTGAACAAGGATATCGTGTCCTGCTCGTCGATGACGAGGAGGATCTCCTCAGCCTCTGGAAACTGCGGCTGGAGAGCAACGGCTACGAGGTGACCACCGCCCTCAGCGGGGAGGAGGCCCTGGCCAAGCTGGCTCTCATCAATCCCCATGTGGTGCTCACTGACCTGCGTATGCCGGGTATCGACGGTATGGCCCTCTTCGAGGCGATTCGCGAACGGAACAAGGCCATTCCGGTCATCATCATCACGGCCCACGGTTCCATTCCCGAGGCGGTGGAGGCGACCAGGCAGGGGGTTTTCTCGTTTCTGACCAAGCCCATCGACGGCAAGGAACTGCTGGAAGAGACCGAGAAGGCGGTCCAGTTCTCCACCGGCGGCCAGGCCGCGCCGGTGGAGGATCAGGACGAGTGGCGGCGTGATCTGATCTCCACCAGCGCGGTGATGGAGGAACTGCTCTCCCGTGCCAAGCTGGTGGCCGAGACCGATGCCACGGTCCTGATCCGCGGCGAATCCGGCACCGGCAAGGAACTGCTGGCCATTGCCATCCACCGGGCCAGCGCCCGCCGGGACGGCCCCTTTATCCCGGTCAACTGCACGGCCATTCCGGAGACCCTGCTCGAATCCGAGCTCTTCGGCCATGTCAAGGGCTCTTTCACCGGCGCCTCCCGCAGCTATGCCGGCCTGTTCCAGTCGGCGCACAAGGGGACCCTGTTCCTGGACGAGATCGGCGACATGCCCCTGCACCTGCAGGTCAAGCTGCTGCGGGTTCTCCAGGAGCGCAAGATCCGGCCGGTGGGCTCGACCCAGCCGGTGGATGTGGATGTGCGCATCATCTCCGCCACCCACCGCAACCTGGAGGAAGCCATTGCGGAAAAGAAGTTCCGTGAGGACCTTTTCTACCGTCTCAACGTGGTCAGCCTGGAACTGCCGCCGCTCCATGAGCGGAAGGAGGATATCCCGCTGCTGGCCGAGTATTTTGTCGAGATGTTGTCGGCCAACAGTGACAAACCGGCGAAAAAGTTCACCCCCGAGGCCATGCAGACCCTGGTCGATGCCGCCTGGCCCGGCAATGTACGACAGCTCTACAATGTTGTCGAGCACGCTGTGGCCCTGGCCACCTCGCCCCTCATCTCCGCCGATCTGCTCCATGACGCCATCAAGCAGCACCAGAAGAAGATCCTGCCTCTTGCCGAGGCGCGGCGCCAGTTCGAACAGCAGTACCTGATCCAGCTCCTGCAGACCACCCGCGGCAACGTCTCCCAGGCCGCCCGCATAGCCCACCGGAATCGTACCGATTTCTACAAACTCCTCAATCGGCACCATATCGTTCCTTCGCTCTTTAAATCCTGAGCAGGATATGGTATATCCCACACCGTGTGCCGTCTCTAAAAAGAGACGGCACATGCCTTGTAGCTTTTAACTATCTGATTTTAAATATTTTTATGTGTCGCTAAATGGCGACGAAACAGTGCGTTTCAGGTCCGCTGCCCCTGTGCCTGGTGGCGGGTGCCGGGGCGGTGCGGCTTTCTGTCGGTTGTAAGATCTGCTTGTAGTACTGTATTTGCGTTATTTTTTTGTTTTTTCGGCTGCCGGGGCCGTTGCCGCTCTTTCCCTTGTCCTGGTACGAAAGATGCTATGTAACCGGAGATGTCCCCGCTCCGGCGGGGCATGCTCTTTCCGGTCGTCCCGGCTCCGCAGGATGGCAGAAAATATAGGTAAAAGTATCGGTATTTCAAGCTGGTTGCCGATGGCAATGCACTGTTACAGGAAAACATCGAACCTGAGGTCCAAGGAGTGGTCTTGCCGTGAATTCAGTAGCCCTGTCCGAGGTCTCCCTGCCGGGGGGGCTGTCCGTCCTCTGGTGTTTTCTCGCCTTTTTCCTGGTGCTGCTGGCAGGCGGCCCGCCATCCGCCTGTGCCGGCCAGGATGTCACCTTTTCCTGGCGGGCCAATCCCCCGGACGACAATGTCATCGGCTACCGCCTCTACTACGGCCCGGAGAGCCGTTTTGACGCCTCCGGCCGTCTCAGGCCCGGTTTCCATTATCAGAAATTCATCGATTTCACCGAATTCGAACGGTGCGACGGTGCCGATCCGCTGTCCTGCGATGCCCTGAGCAGCGCGGAGGTACAGTGCGAGGGTCTCTACAGCGATACCCCCCACTGTACGGTTTTCGGCCTCACCGGCCCCCTCTACTTCGCCATGACCGCCTACAATGCCCAGGCCGAAAGCAGCTATACCCGGGAGCTGCAACTGCAGGTGCCGGTTGCCCTGGCATCACCCCCCGCTTCCGGTACCGGCAGCGGCACCGTTTCCCCTGCCGCGGCCCGGGCCCTCCAGCAGGTCTATTCCCTGCTCCTCCTCAAACAGTGATGTGCCAGCCCTCCACAATCGGCAACTGTTGCGGAATACCGGTATGGCAGCGGTTGTCCACCGGCAGGTACAGAAAAGTTCAGCAGCACGCCATCTGGGGCCTCCCTGTTTCCCCATATTGACAGCACGAGAAAAATACAGTAATATTTCCTGATTTACCGGGCCGGTTTCATTCCTGGAGATGTCCGGCCGGCGTCGTCTCCGGCAAGGCCGGGCGAGCAGATGGTGCGGCGTCACGCAAGTGTTCCCGGGCTGCGCAGCGCATCCCGGTTTTTCATAGACAACAGCAAGTTTGGTGGTCATATGGCAAAAAAATCAAAGGACATGAACCCTGCCTTCAGTTCCGAGGTCATTGCCGAGCCGGGCGGGGCGCATCTCAATTCCTGTTTTTCCTGCGGTGCCTGCAGTGGTGCCTGCCCGGTGAGCCAGGCAATCCCTGAATTCGATCCCCGCAAGATCATCCACATGGTCCGCATGGGCATGGAGGAGCGTCTGCTGGCATCGGATCTGCTCTGGTACTGCTCCGGCTGCCGAAGCTGTGTCTTTGTCTGTCCCCAGGATGTGAGTTTCGCCGACATCATGGGGGCCCTGGCCAGGCTGGCCCTGAAGAAGGGCTATGTCACCCCGGAGGAACTGGTGGCAAAGGGCAAGGCCGCCGAGGTCCAGCGCGACCTGTGCGTCTCCTGTCTCACCTGTGTCCGTGTCTGCCCGTGGGAGATTCCGAAGATCGATGATGGCGGCGTGGCGACCATCGATGTCGAGGCGTGCCGTGCCTGCGGGATCTGTGTTGCCGAGTGTCCGGCCAGGGCCATTGTCCTGAATGAATCCGAGGACGAACGGCTGATCGCCGCCTGCGGCGTGGGCTGAGTTCGTGTCCATCCAATACCGCACCGGAACGGTGCGCCGGCGTCAGCTGTGCCGGGTCGTTCTGCGTGAAGAATAATATAGGAGTTCATCCGATGAGTTTTACGCCGGATATCAGGTTGTTCAGTTGCCACTACACCTCCCAGCAGGGCTGTGCCAGCGAGGGCAGGGAACTGCAGGAGCTGGGGTTCCCGGAAAATGTCCGTCTCACCAGGGTGCCCTGTACCGGGAAGCTCGAGGTGGTCACCCTGCTCAGGGCCTTTGAGGATGGCGCCGACGGTGTCTATGTCGTCGGCTGTCCTGCGGACGGCTGCCACAATGTCAAGGGCAGCCAGCGGGCGGCCAAGCGGGTCGAGGCGGTGCGGGAGGCCCTGGAAGAGCTGGGCGTGGAGCCCGATCGCGCCCGCATGTTCCACCTGCCGCGCGGCCTCCATCCCGAATTCGTTGATACGGCCAGGCAGATGAACGAATCCATCCGCGACATGGGGCCGAGCCCGTTCAACGGCTGATGGCGGGTTGCAGCCGTTGTGTATCGCCTGGCACGACTCGCCGGCCATCGCCTGGCGGTGGAGGGGTGCCGGGAAGGAAAAACCAGAACACCACGAAGAGGGGCAGCCGTTGCCCGGCGTCTTCGGAGCTACAGGAGTTATCATGATCGTTGCCGAACGTAAGCCGCTTGCTGAAATACTGGACATGGTCAGGGACTGTAAAAAGATTCTTGTCCTGGCCTGTCGTGGCTGTGTCACTGTCTGCTCGGCCGGAGGGGAACGCGAGGCCGCGATCCTGGCCTCCCTGGTCCGCCTGGGTATGAAGAAGAACGGCAAGAAGGTGGAGGTGGTCGAGGGCTCTCTGGTCCGGCAGTGCGACCGCGAGTACATCGACGGGATCGACCAGTGGAAGGGCCAGTATGATGCCATCCTGTCCACGGCCTGCGGCGTGGGCGTCAACTTCATCGCCAACCTGCGACCGGACGAGAATGTCTATCCCGCTCTCAACACGACCTTCTTCGGCGGTTCGGCCGAACAGGGCATCTGGAGCGAACAGTGTGCCGGCTGCGGCGACTGCGTTCTTCATCTGACCGGCGGTCTCTGTCCGGTGGCCCGTTGCGCCAAGAGCCTGATGAACGGGCCATGCGGCGGTTCGGTGGATGGCCGCTGTGAGATTGATCCTGAGGTAGACTGTGTCTGGCAGATGATCTACGACCGCATGGGACGCCTGGACCGGCGGGAAGAGATGGCCCGGCCGGCACCGATTCGCGACTGGTCCACGGCCGGCCATGGTGGCCCCCGGAAACAGGTGCGTCAGGATCTGACGGTATAACACGTCGTTATCGCATTGGTACCGTATCCCGGGCAGTGGTGCTGCCCGGGTTTTTTTATCAGGGGACTGGGGGTCAGGTATCAGGTGCCAGGTGCCAGGTGCCAGATGCCAGGTACCAGGTGCCAGGGGTCAGGTACCAGGTGCCAGGGGTCAGGTACCAGGTGCCAGGGGTCAGGTACCAGGTATCAGGGGGCAGGGGACAGGAGTCTTTGTGTCGTCTGCGGCGGAGAGATGGGGACTGGCTTCCGGCGATGGGGGCAACCTGCGCGGATACAGAGCGGGCGGTCACTCTTGCATCCGGCTGATTCGTAATAGTTCACCGCTATCAGCAACTACCTGAAAAAGAGCAATACTTTTGGTAAAAGTTCAGCAGTGCGTCAGCTGTGCGTG
>JALSNC010000111.1 GCA_026987195.1 Desulfobulbaceae bacterium
CCGGGCCCTGGCCGAGATCCTGCCCTGCATACAGGTTATTGCCGGATCACCCTTTCAGCTCGATCCGGACACCGAGTTTGCCGAGCATCAGGCCATCTGCCGGGCCCTGGGAGAGGAGGTCCCGGAGAGTCCGGCTGATATCGGGGTGGAGGAGCGGCAGGTACGGGTGGTGGAGCTGCCCGTGGGCGCCACCGAGGACCGGGTGGTGGGCACCCTGGACCTGGAGCATGCCCTGAGGGAGGGAAAAAAACGGGTCGAGCCCGGTCTGCTGGCCGCGGCCCACCGGGGCATCCTCTACGTGGACGAGGTCAACCTGCTTGATGACCACGTGGTGGACGTGCTGCTCGATGCCGCGGCCATGGGTGTCAATGTCATTGAACGGGAAGGCATCAGCTTTTCCCATCCGGCCCGGTTCACCCTGGTCGGCACCATGAACCCGGAAGAGGGCGAGCTGCGGCCCCAGCTCCTGGACCGGTTCGGCCTCTGTGTCACCATCCGGGGCATCGGTGACATCGGTGAGCGGGTGGCGGTCATGGAACGGCGCAGCGCCTTCGACCTGGACCCGGATGGGTTCTGCGCCCGCTGGCAGGCGGCCTCGGACGAGCTGGTGGCCCGGATCGTCCGGGCCCGGCGTCTTTACCCGGAGGTGACCATTGGCCGGGACCTGCTGGAAGAGATCGCCCGCACCTGCATCGAGACCGGCGTGGACGGCCACCGGGGCGACATCGTCGTCCTCAAGGCCGCCAGGACCCTGGCCGCCTGGCAGGGGCGGCGGCAGGTCGGAGGGGAGGATGTCCGCCGGGCCGCCGGCCTGGCCCTGCCGCACCGGGTTCGCAGGCAGCCGCTGATGGAGATCCCGGACAGCATCGAGGCCCTGCGCAGCAGGGAAGGAGTGGCCTGAGCCATGGGGACGGTGATCGAACTGGAACAGGTCTGCAAGCGCTATGGCCGGATCACGGCTCTTGCCGGTATCGACCTGGCCGTGGCGCAGGGCGAACTCTTTGCCTACCTGGGGCCAAACGGGGCCGGCAAGTCCACCACCATCCGCATTCTCACCGGCCTGACCAGGATGAGCAGCGGCCGGGTCCGGCTGAACGGATTTGACATCGAGCGCGAGCCCATGGCGGCCAGGCGCCAGTTCGGGGTGGTGCACCAGCATCTCAACCTGGACCAGGAACTGAGCGTGTTCGAGAACATGGATCTGCACGGACAGCTCTTTGGCATGGAACGTCGCAGCCGGCGGCAGCGGATCGAGGAGCTGCTGGCCTCCTTCGGCCTGGCCGACAGGGCCCGGACCCTGGTCAGACAGTTGTCCGGCGGCCTCAGGCGGCGGGTGACCATTGCCCGGGCCCTGCTCCACCAGCCGGAGATCCTGTTTCTGGACGAACCGACCACCGGTCTGGATGCTGCCATCCGGCGCAGGATCCGGGCCATGATCAGGGAGGTCCAGGCCAGGGGCACCACCATCTTCCTGACAACCCACCAGATCGAGGAGGCAGAGTTTCTGGCCGGTCGGGTGGCCTTCCTGGACCAGGGCCGGATCGTGGCCCTGGACAGTCCGGCCGGCCTGATGCGGCAGGTGGGTTCCTGGGCCATTGACCAGCTGCGGGAGGGCCGCCTGGTGACCAGCTATTTCGCCTCCCGGCAGGAGGCGGCCGCCTTTCGCAGCGAGGATGGCTTCACCCTGCGCAGGGTCAACCTGGAAGACGCCTTCCTGGCCCTGACCGGCCGTAAAGTACATCCGGAGGAGGGAAGATGATCCTGCCGTCTGCTGTCAACGGCTGTCTGGCCGTCTATCGCCGGGAACTGCTGATCCTCAGGCGCCGCTTCAAGCGGCAGGTGGCAGGGCAGGCGGTATCGCCGCTGCTTTACCTGCTCACCTTCGGTTATGCCATGGGGGGCGGGCTGCGGTTTGACGGCATCTCCTACCTGCAGTTCCTGCTGCCTGGCCTGGTGGCCATGAGTTCCATGACCCAGTCCTTTGCCATTGCCACTGATATCAACGTGGCACGGTTCTACTGGCATATCTTTGACGAGTTCCAGGCCGCGCCCGTCAGCAACGGTTCCTACGTGGCCGGCGAGGTGCTGGCCGGCATGACCAGGGCCCTGATCAGCGCGGTCATCATCCTGGGACTCGGTCTCCTGTTCGGTGTGCGCCTGCACTACGGACCACTCTTCTGGCTGGCCATCCTGCTCAACAGTTTCCTGTTTGCCAGCCTGGCCGTCGCCCTGGCCATGCTGGTGAAGAACCATGCCGACCAGAGCCTGCTCACCAGTTTCGTGATCACGCCCATGGCCTTCCTCGGCGGCACATTTTTCCCGCTCGACCGGCTGCCGGGCTGGGTGCAGGTTCCTCTGCACCTCCTGCCCCTGAGCCACGCCTCCACGGCCATCCGCAGCGCCGCCCTGGGCCGGAGCGTGGAGTATTTTTCTTTTGTCCTGCTCGCCGTGACCGGGGCTGTGCTCTTCTGGCTCGCGCTCCATTGCGTCAACAGGGCCAGGGATTGAACTGTTCGGTTATATCAACAGATACAATGCGACTGACCACCTTTCATGCCGTCTGCCTGTACCGGCGCGACAAGATCATCCATGCCCACCTGCAGGAACCGCACCTGGTACTGTCCACCTGTCGGGTGGCCGGCGGTCTGCGCCGCGATCTGGAGTATGTGCTCAATCACCAGAGCTGCGAGCCGGCGGGCCATCACCGGCAACTGGCCCTGCGCGATCCCGTGGCCTACAGGGAGATGATCTGTGAGCGGGCCGGCCTGCCGCCGGAACGCTGCGCCACCATGGGTACGGCCGCCAACATGCACAACGCCGCCCTGGTGCGGCGCGGCTTCCGCGACCTGGAGGTCCTGGCCGTGGCCACCGGTGGTGTGGAGACCAATGCCGGCCGGGCCGGAGACCCGGCCTCGGTGGTGGAGACCGCTGCGGGTTTCGAGAAGGTGGAGTCGGATTCGGCCCTGCCGGGGCCGGGCACCATCAATATCATGCTCTTTTTCAGCCATCCCCTGACCGAGGCCGCCCTGGTCCGGACCGTGATCACCGCCACCGAGGCCAAGACCGCTGTCCTGCAGGAGCTGGCTGTCAACTCGCGCTATTCCAGCCAGCCGGCCACCGGCACCGGTACGGACCAGATCATTGTCGCTGCTCCGGACCGGGATGGTTTTCGTCTGAGTTCGGCCGGCAAACACGCCAAGCTGGGCGAGCTGATCGGCACCAGCGTCAAGGCGGCGGTCAGGGAGACCCTGGGCCGCCAGAACCGGCTCACCGCTGCGGGCCAGTGCTCGGTGACCATCCACCTGGAGCGGTTCGGCTGTACCGGCAAAAACCTGCTGCAGGGGATCAGCGGTCATCTTACCGGGGAACAGGCCCGGCTGCTGGCAGACAACTTCCGCGACATGGACCGTGATCCGGTCACCGTGGCGGCCGTGGCGGCCCTGGCGCACCTGGCTGACAAACTGACATGGGGTATCCTGCCGGCCGGGTGCCGGCAGGAGATCCTGGGGGCGGCCGCGGCCCAGGTAGCCTGCAGCGTGGGTGGTCGCTGGCAGGCGCTGGCGCACTACCGGGAACAGCTCGGTCCGGCGGCGGATGCCGGGGACGGGGCCAC
>JALSNC010000112.1 GCA_026987195.1 Desulfobulbaceae bacterium
ACCGACGGCGACGTGGCCGGTGCCCTGATGGCGGTGATGCCCGGCACAGGTATCGACCTGATGATGGGCACCGGCGGCACCCCGGAGGGCGTGCTCGCCGCCACGGCCATCCGGGTGATGGGCGGCGAGATGCAGGGCATGCTCGATCCCCAGTCCACGGAGGAGGAGGCGGCCCTGCTCGCCAATGGCTACGCCATGGACCAGGTGCTCACCTGCCGGGACCTGGTGGCCAGCGACGATGTCTTTTTCGTGGCCACCGGCATCACCGGCGGCAGTTTCCTGGGCGGTGTCGAGTTCACCGGCAAGGGCGCCCGCACCTCGTCCATGGTCATGCGCGGCCACACCGGCACCATCCGTTACATCGAGGCGCACCATACCTTCGAGCGGCTGATGCGGATCAGCGCCATCGACTACGACTGAGCAGCGGCCGGTGGTTCAGCGCTCCCAGGTGGTGTAGCCGATCTGCATGCGGCCCGGACTCGGACCGGCGGCCACGTTGACCCGGAACTGGGCAAAACGGCGTTCCGAGGTCTTGACGCAGACATAGGTGCCGGCCGGCAGGGAGCTGACCGGTATGGGCCTGGTGCCCAGGTGCAGGGCGGCGCAGCCGTCCCGGCCCAGGGAGCGTCTGCCGGCAATGGCGATCCTGGCCCGGTTGCGGGGTGTGATGTAGCGTTCGATCGGGTTCTTGGCCTGGAACCAGATATCGGCGCCCGGCCCGGAACTGATAATGCCCCGGTCGAGGTCGGCCATGTAGGTCTGCCGCAGCTCGAGGGAGCCGGTACGGAAGGTCTTTGGCGCGGGAAAACAGTCGGCGCTCCAGATCCCCTGGTACTTGAAGGCGAAGCGGCCGGCCATCCGGTAGACGGGATCTCCCGGCTTCCGGTCGCTGGGCCGGTTGGTGGCCTCGCTGGTGGGGACAACGATCCCCTTGAACACCTGGTGCGAACTCGCCGGGTTCAAGGTCCGCCGGAACTCGATCACCTCGCCCTGCCACCGGCCGGAGATGGTATGGGTAAAGGGGCCGGCGCCCGTGTTCCGGGTGACCACGGTCCGGCCGTTGATCCGGTCTCCGGTGCGGGTGAATTCGAGGATTCCGCTGTCACCCTGGTGGAGATCGAGCTGGCAACGCCACTGTTCAGCCGCATGGGCCGGGCCGGAGATGGTGGCAAGGAACAGGATGAGTGCGGCCAGGGTCAGGCAGTTGGTCGGTGTCCTTTGCATCGTGTTTCCCTCCTTGTGCAGACGCAATATCTCTCCCCTCCCGGGGCATGGAACCGCTCTGTTGAAACAGTTCACCGCTATCGGCAGCCAGCTTTCATTGCCCGTGGTTCCGGTATGATGCAGGGCGACTGCCGCTACCGGTGAACTGGTACCTCACCGTTGGGGCGACCGGCCACCGGGGCTCAGAGAAAGAGCCCCATCCCGGGCATCAGGTCGTGGATCACGTGATTCTGGTATTTCCAGGCCGCCTGGACAAAGAGGCTGCCGTCGAACCGGTCCAGCGGCGTGCCGTTGAAGAATGCCTCCCGGATCCTGTTGGCATCCCACATCTTGGGGTGGTAGGCGAGCCGGCTGTCGGCCCGCTTGGTGGCAAACAGCTCTTTTCTGGCAATGGCCTTCTGCCATGCCTGGATCCGGACCTCCTTGCTGCCCTGGACCTGGATGATGTCGGCCACCGTGCCGCGGATTTTCTGCCAGGACCGGGCGCCCGCCGGCGACTGGTGCCCGGGATGGCGGGCGAGGAACCGGCGGAACAGCTTGTGCAGCTCGCGGCAGCCTTCGAGATAGTCCCGCGGGTTGTCGCGCTGGATCAGGGGGCGACCGTCCTCGGGCTTGTATTCCCACTGCAGGTAGGGCCGGTCGGGAAAGGTGGCGACGCTGCCGTGGCCCACGGGCAGGATCTCGGCCACGGTACCGATGCTCCGTTCCCGGAATTCGTCGAGCTTGGCCATGATGTAGCGGTAGATGGAGGATTCCCGCTCCAGGTTGGTGGCGCGCAGGGTCGTGTTGATGATCCTGTTCCATTCCCGGTTCAGGCCGATGAAGCCGTGGTGGGAGAAGGTATCGGCAAAGACATGGCAGACCACGCCGAGCAGGTGGAGGCCGTGGCGGCCGCCGCCCTCGTCCACGGCAAAGGTGCAGATCTTTTTCGCCAGGGGGCTGTTCTTGCCGCACACCAGCCGCTCGGTGAAGGTGGTGCTGTCCGGGTTGTTGCCGGGCAGGAAGTGGAACGGAACCCATATCTTCCACTGTTCGGCGGCAATGGTGTTGGCGTAGTCCAGTGGTTTGTGCGAGGTGGGAAGCGGCAGGACGGCGACATCGCTGTCCAGGTAGATCATCTTGTCGTCCAGGGCGTCGTCCACGAACTGGGATGCCTGGGCGACGATACGGGCGCTTTTCGGCTTCATGCCGGCGGCCCTGGCCAGGGCGTAGACTCCGTAGTAGTGCATGTCGAGCTGCATGGGGATTCCTCCTTGTCAGAAGTCAGAAGAGATTGCTGCCTGCCGCAGTCTCCGTATGCCATGTTCCGGGTTGCAGAAAAAAAGTAATCGGGCAGCCGCGAGCGCGTGCAGATGGCGTGTTGCTGAATTTTTACGAAAAAAAGCCGGACTGCCCTGTTGATAAAGGCAGCCCGGCTGTCATTGCGCGGAAGACCCGTGGCTTTCCGTCCCCGCTTCAGGCGGGTTTGGCTTTTTCTTTATTGTATTCCCGATGTTACCTGCGTTGCCCCGGAAATGCAAGCAAATAAGCGGCCGGTCCGCTCGTGGGCCGCAAGCTGCGCCGCGACGGGTGCCTGCCGGCAAAGAAACACTTGTCTTTTGGGATGGATTCCTTTAGTTTTGTGTATATGCAAACAGTGGACACCGGTTTTTCCCATATCTCCCCTCACCGGGACCTGTTCGCTGCCGCCGTCAGCACCACCGGTGCATGCGGGCCCCGGCCAACCCGAGGTGCTCTTCCATGCGCGTAACGCAGCGGCCGCTGTTCTACTGGATACTCAACCGGTACCGGGGACTGCAGCTCATCCTTCTCCTGGTCATCCTTGCCAGCCTCTTTTTCCGGGTCTTTCCCCTGGAGATGCAGAAGCGGATCGTCAACGAGGCCATTCACCTGCGCGACCAGGAGCTGCTTCTGCTCTACTGCGGCCTCTACATCGGCGCCGTGATCCTGGCCGGCATCAGCAAGTACTGCATCAACGTGCTCCAGACCATCATCGGCCAGAAGATCCTGGTCGAGATGCGTACCGAGCTCTATCATCATATCCTCCAGCTGCCCCTGCAGTTCTACCGCCAGATGCAGCCGGGCACGGTGATCTCGGCCATGACCGCCGAACTGAACGCCATCGGCTTTTTTCTCGGCGGCGCCCTGGCCATCCCGGTGACCTCGGTCCTCACCTTTGTCGCCTTTCTTCTCTACATGTTCAGTCTCAGCCCCCTGCTGGCCGTGCTCACCGTTGCCATCTATCCCTTCGAGTTCGTTCTCATCCCCTATCTGCAGAAGAAGTACAACCGGATCAACAAGGAGCGGATCCGGACCACCCGCGCCATGGCCAACGTGGTCAACGAGGCCATCTCCGGTATCCACGAGATCCATTCCAACGCCAGCTTCGAGCTCGAGGAGAGGCGGCTGGCCAGCTATATCCATACCCTGTATGGTCAGTTGAAGCGGCTGTTTGTCGTCAAGTACGGCATCAAGTTTTCCAACAACCTCTTCCAGTCCTTCGGCCCCTTCATCCTCTTCCTGGTGGGCGGCTATCTGGCCATCAACGGGCATTTCTCCCTCGGCGCCCTGGTGGCCTTTCTCTCTGCCTACGAGAAGGTCTACGATCCATGGAAGGAGATGCTGGAATATTACCAGTCCTACCAGGATGCCCAGGTCAGGTACCGGCAGGTGGTGCGGATATTCGACCAGGAACCGCCCCATCCGCTGCTGCCCGAAGGGCGGGAGGTAGCGCGCTTCAGGGGAGAGATCGAGATGAAGAACGGCTGCTTCACCGTTGGCGGCAAGGTGCGGCTCCTGGACCGGATCAGTCTCCATATCCGGCCGGGCGAGCTGGTCGCCCTGGTGGGGTTTTCCGGATCCGGCAAGTCGACCCTGGCCCTGTGCATGGCGCAGCTCTATGACCTCAGCTCGGGTTCGCTGCTGCTCGACGGCCACGACATCTCCACCCTCAGCAAACAGGAGGTCAGCGCCAATGTCACCATGATCGCCCAGCATCCCTTCATCTTCACCGGCACCATTCGCGAGAACCTGCTCTACAGCATCCATGCCCTCCACCAGGAGGGACTGGCCCACATGGTGACCCGCGAACGGATGCTGGAGGCGGTATACGATGTCTGCCTGGACGACGATGTGATCCGCTTCGGCTTCCAGTCGGTCCTCAGTCGGGAGCAACTGGAGCCGTTTCGGGAAAAACTGCTCCACATGCGCAAGGTCATCACCACCGAACTGCACGACACCTTCAGCGAGGTGGTGGAGTTCTACGACGTCAACAACTTTCTCCACTATTCCTCCATCCGGGACAATATCGTCTTTGGCGAGTGTTCCCGCGGCCTGTTCGACGTTGAAAAGCTGCCCTACCACCGGCAGTTCATGCGGCTGCTTGCCGACACCGGCCTCGATCGGCCGCTGCTCATGCTGGGCCTGGCCATTGCCGAGCGGACCGTGGATCTGCTGGGCGATTATAGCGATGACGAGTTCTTCTTCCGGTATACCCCCATGCACAGGGAGGAACTGCCGCTCTATTCGATGCTGGTCAGGGAGCTGAACGGCGAACTGCCGGAAAGGGAGGCGGACCGCTACCTGCTCTACGTATTGGCCTTCCGTTTCATCCCCGGCCGGCACCGGGTGGTCGGTATGCCCACAGGCCTGGAGGAGCGGATGGTCGGGCTCCGCCACCGTTTTCTCAAGGAGGTGGCCCGGGTCGACATGCACTACTGCATCAGCCGGGGCAAGGGCAAGCACTGCGTCTCCTGCAAGGAGCCGGAAGAGGAGCCTGTCTTCAGCCCGTTCTGTCCGGGACAGTATCTCTACAGCCGTTCCCTGCTTGACAATATTCTCTTTGGTGTTATCAAGTCAGAGGAGAAGATGAGCGACAGGCTGCTGCATCTGACCTACAGTGCCTTTGCCCGGGAGGACCTGCTGGACGAGGTCCTGGATATCGGCCTGGATTTCCATGTGGGCAGCAAGGGTGACCGGCTCTCCGGGGGGCAGAGGCAGAAGGTGGCCATTGCCCGGGCCCTGCTCAAGGAGACACCCATTCTCATCATGGACGAGGCAACCGCCAGCCTCGACAATATCTCCCAGGCCCGGATCCAGGAGCTGCTGGAGGAGAAGTTTCACGGCCGCAGGACCATCATTTCGGTCATCCACCGCCTGGACCTGGCGCCGGGATATGACCGGATCATGGTGCTGCAGAACGGGAGCCTGGTCGAGCAGGGCACCTACGACGAACTCATGGCGCACAAAGGAGCCTTTTATGAACTCATCCAGGGATACCAAGCCGTTTGAGGTGCCGGCCAGGGGACTCATCGACGAGGCTCTGCCCTTTCTGCAGCGGCTGCCCATCTTTACCGATACACCCTACGACCTGCTCAAGCTGTATGCCTACCTGGCGGAGAAAGCGCATTTCAGGAAAGGGGAACTGATCCAGCAGCAGGGTGAACCCGCGGGGCAGCTGATGCTGATCATGTCCGGTCGGGTGGCCATCTGGCAGGAGCATCGGGGTCGCCGTTTTCTCCTGATGGAGCTGGGTGATGACTCGATGAGCTATTTTGGAGAACTTGCGCTGATTTCCGAGATCGACTGTTATTATGGCGCCTCGGCCCTCACCGATGTCGAGATGCTGACCTTCAGCAGGGAGTCCTTCCACAAGGTCATGGAACGTTTTCCCGGCCGGTACCGGCAGTCGGTGGACAGGATCATCCGCCTGCATATCCACCGTTTTGTCGAACAGACCAACTATCTCTTCGATCACCTGCGCGACGATGCCTGGCGGGAGTTTGTCCTGGATGACCGGGCCTGAGAGGGTAAAAGTATTGTTCTTTTCATGTGGTTGCCGATGGCGGTGAACTGTTGCTACGCTTCTAGATGAGACTGAGGCAGTAGGCCGCGTAGGCGCCCAGGAAGAGAACCCCGTGCCGCCTGCGGGTGCCGCCGTTGCGGTGGAGAACGGGGATCAGGATCAGGGTGAAGGCGAGCATGACCGGCAGGTCACGCCGGAGCAGTTCGCCGGAAAGGGCAAAGGGGCGGATGGCGCCGGTCAGGCCGAGGACCATGAACAGGTTGAACATGTTGGAGCCGATGACGTTGCCGATCAGGAGCCCCGACTGCCGGTGCCGCAGCGCGGCCAGGCTCGAGGCCAGCTCCGGCAGGGAGGTGCCGACGGCGGCAAGGGTCAGGCCGATGACCAGCTCGCTGACCCGGAAGAAGCGGGCGATGTCCACCGCGCCCCGGATGAAGAGCGAGGAGCCCACGGAGAGCAGCACCAGGCCGCCGGCGATGAGCAGCAGGACCAGGGGCAGGGCCATGGAGGGGCGGCGCAGGGTCTCGCCGCTATTGTCGCCGTTGCCGTTGATGGTGGTGCGGCAGACAAAGAGGGTGTAGCTCACCAGGGTCAGGATGAAGAAGATCCCCATGGACCTGGGAAAGAGGCCGTAACCGCTGCAGAACATGAGCAGGACGCTGCCTGCCACCACCAGCAGCAGCTCGAACCAGACCTCGCGCATGGTCAGGTGCAGGGGAGCCAGCAGGGCGCAGCAGCCGAGGATCAGGCCGATATTGGCGATATTGCTCCCCACCACGTTGCCGATCATGATGTCCGGGTGGCCTTGGAAGGCGGCGTTCAGGCTGACGGACAGTTCCGGTACCGAGGTGCCGAAGGCGACCACGGTGAGGCCGATGGCCAGCGGCGTCATGCCCAGGCGGCGTGCCAGCCGGGTGGCGCCGGCCACCAGGGCCTCGCCGCCGCTGACCAGCATGGTCAGGCCGCCGGCCACGGCAAGAAACGCCATCAGCACCGAGGAGAAATAGACGTCGGTGTGCATCAGCGGACAAGATCCCGCATCTCCGGCTGGCCCTGCAACTCGTAGGCGCGGTCGATGATCGGTTTCAGCCGGCGCTTGATCCTGGCGGCCGGTTTGATCTGCGGCAGCACCGGCAGCAGTTCCTCCACCGGCGGTGGCGGTTTGACCCGCATCTTCTGTTCCAGGGTCGTTCCGGTCTCCGGTGTCAGTCCGCCTTCCATGCTGCCCGCCTTGTAGGGGCCGGTCCCGCCCAGACCGCGGAGAAAGCCCATGATGGTGCCGAGATCGTTGTTGCGGTAGAAGAGTTTGATCTCTTCGGCAATGGTCTCCCGCTCTTCTTCCAGGGCCTCCAGATTCTTGTTGTACTCGTCGATATTTCTGGCCAGCGAGTCGTAGATGTCCATGACCATGTTGGTGAAGCGGGAGTGCCTGGTCAGGCCGTGGGCCATGCGTCCCTTGAAGAGCCGTTTTCTGATGGTGGGCGATTCGAGGAAGTAGGGGTCAAAGAACAGGGGTTCCCTGAGGCCCGCTGCTGCGAAGAATTCGTGGATGAGCTTTTCGTCCTTGAGCAGGATGTAGAGGCGGACCAGGTCGAAGCCGATCTTCTGCTCGAGGCGGAGCAGGGAGTTGGCGACCTGGTTGTCAAACTCGCGGAGATCCTCCTCGATCAGCTTGCGAAAGCCGAAGTAGCGGTCGGCGATCTCTTTCTTGACCTCAAAGGAGAGCATCTGGTCGATGTCTTGATTCACGGTGTATCTCCCTGAATGTTCGGATCTGCGGTCGCCGGGCCTGCCGGCTGATCCTCCCGGATCGGTTATTGTGCGCGCCCCTTGTCTGCCGTGAGTTGTCGTAACAGTTCACCGCCATGGGCAATTAGCTTGAAATGCCGACCCTTTTACGAGTTTTTCGCGAAATACGCTTCTTTGGCCGCCCGCTCACCGGTGGCCGGAAAGACACTGATAATCTACCCCATTCCAGGGGATTTGCATACTGAAATGACAAGAGAACCCACCCATGGCCGCACCTGATTCCCGGGACGAAGCGAAGAACAGGGTGCGCGAGGCCGCCGATATCGTCGAGGTGATCGGCGAGTGCGTGCAGCTCAAGAGAACCGGCTCCCGCTACACCGGCCTCTGCCCGTTCCATGCCGAGAAGACCCCCTCGTTTTCCGTCAACCCCCAGGGCCAGTTCTTTCACTGCTTTGGCTGCGGCGAGTCGGGCGATGTCTTCTCCTTTGTCATGAAGTACCATCACATGGGCTTTCCCGAGGCCCTGGAGACCCTGGCCCGGCGCTACCATATCGACCTGCCGCGCCGCCGCCTGAGCGACCGCGACAAGGCCCGGATCAGGGAACGGGAGAGCCTCTACCATGTCAACGAGACCGCGGCCGCCATCTACCGGCAGTGCCTGGAGTCCGGCGACCGGTCGCGCGGCGCCAGGGAATATCTGCGGCAGCGCCGGGTGCCGGCCGAGGCCATTGCCAGGTACGGGCTCGGCTATGCCCCCGGCCCCGAGGATGGTGGCTGGGATTTCATCACCCGCCGCCTGCAGGCGAAGAAGATCTCGGTTGCCGACGTCGAGCGGGCCGGCCTGGCCGTGCGCCGGGAGCGCGGTGGCCACTATGACCGGTTCCGGGACCGGATCATGTTCCCGATCCTCGACATGTCCGGTCGGGTGGTCGCCTTTGGCGGCCGTATCCTCGGGGATGGCAGGCCCAAGTACATGAATTCTCCCGAGAGCGCGGTCTTTGACAAGAGCCGGGTCCTGTTCGGCCTCTTCCAGCACCGCCAGGCCATTCGCCAGAGCCGCAGGGCCCTGGTGGTGGAGGGCAACTTCGACCTGCTCCTGCTCGCTGTCCATGGTATCGACAATGTGGTGGCACCGCTCGGCACCTCGCTGACCCGTTCCCATGTCCGCCTGCTGCGCGGGTACTGCGACGAGGCCATCCTGCTCTTCGACGGTGACGCGGCCGGGCTCAAGGCGGCCATGCGTTCGGTCCCCCTGTTCCTGGCCGAGCAGGTGGAGGGGAGGGTGGCGATCCTGCCCGAGGGTCATGATCCCGACTCCCTGGTGCGGGAACAGGGGCCCGAAGGGATCCAGGCCCTGGTGGAGGGGGCCACCTCCCTGGCCGAATTTGTCTTTGACAGCCTGGTCCGCCTGCACGGCCTGACCCTGAGCGGCAAGAACCGGATCATCGGCGAGCTGCAGGAACTGGTCCGCCAGAGCAGTGACCCGGGCCAGCGCTCGCTCATGGCGGCTCATTTTGCTGAAAAACTCGGGGTGGCGCCGGAACGGTTTCTCTCCCGTGCCGGGACCGGCAGGCCCGCGGCGGCGGCGCGCGGCGGCGGGGAGGCGGCCTCCCGGGAGGCGATCCCCAGGCGGGAACGCCAGGTCCTGGATTTCCTGATCCTCTACCCGGAATATTTTCCGGAACTGCAGGAGGCCGGCCTGGAGGAGGTGGTGAGCGGAAAGATGACCTGTCAAGTAATTGACGCGTTGAAAAGGGCTTCCGCCGCTGGAAGCTGTACCCCGGAACAACTGCTCGCTCTTCTTGAAGGAGAAGAAGAACGGAGTTATGTCACAGGGTTACTGATGCGCGAGCCGGAAATTGATTTTGATGATGAGGAGGCACGCAATATGCAAATAAAAGCAATGTGCCAGGAATTAATCACGTGGATAGGGCTTTTCCGGCACCGCAGGAGCGGCAGGGATCTCCTCCGCCGGATCAACGAGGCCCAGGCACGTGGCGATACCGCTCTTCTGATGGAACTCCTGCGTCGCCGGCAGGAGGAGGAAAGAAAAAGGACAGGTTTTTCCGATAACTTGTTGAATAAAATATGAAAGCTGATACATTACAAAAATGTATTTGACAGGAGGGGGGTGTCCTGGCGGGGAGCATGATTGTATTTGCCGTGATTTCAACCTGTTGGTTGGTTTCCGGTCATCCTGCTGCCGCCCGGCCGCGGGCTGAAGACATATCGAGCCGGGCGGGAAACCCTCCTGCCCTCCGGAGGATCGGGGCCTTCCCTTTTCCGGTGAGATGCCGGCTCGGGTTTCATTTTTTTTGTGCACTGTCTGAGAGGAACCGATGGACACAAAAGAGCTGGAACATGGCGAGGAAAACGAGGAGCTGCAGGATCTGGCTGCACTCTTCACCGATGAAGAGGAGTTAATCGAGGTGAGCTTGGCAGAAAACGGTCATCTGATCAATGGTCAACCCGACCGCCGTGCCCGGATCGATCGTCGCAAGGGCGGAGACCGCCGCAAGGGTGAACGGAGGAACATGGGGACCAGCATTGACCCCATGAATATCTACCTGCGCGAGATGGGCAGCCAGGCCCTGCTGAGCCACGAGGAGGAGATCGAGCTGGCCCGGATGGTGGAAGAGGGTGAGCTCAAGGTGCAGAAGGCGGTGCTCCGCCTGACGCTTGGTGTCTCGGCCCTGGACGATCTGGCCGGCGGGCTCCTCAGTGGCAGGACCAGGATTGCCTCGGTGATCAAGGGCTTGTCCGACAAGGATGACAAGACCCAGGCCGCGGTGCGGGACGAGTTCCTGGACCGGATCGAACAGGCCGGCGAGCTGGACTTGCGGCGCCGGGATCTGTTCGAGGAACTGAAGAAGGTGGCCGGTGACGGGGAGCGGGAACAGGCTCTTCTGGACGAGATCCTTGAGATCGGCATCCGCATATCGGACCTGTTCGCCGACTACCGCCTCTGCTCCAAGGGTATCCTGTCGGTGGCCGACGCGGCCAGGGAGCTGAGCAACAAGTTCAAGAAGGTCCGGGTGGTGGCCCAGCAGCGGGAACTGCTGGCCGCCCGCCGCGAAAAGGGTGGTGAAGGCGCCGATCCCGGGGAGGTGGAGCGCCGCATCACCCTGGAGCTTGCCGAGACCATCGGGGTGACCTGGAACACCCTGGGCGAGATCCTCTCCGAGATCGAGATCGGCCGGGAGATGGCCAAGTATGCCAAGGATTCCCTGGTGCGGGCCAACCTGCGCCTGGTGATCTCGGTGTCCAAGAAGTTCCTCAACCGGGGCCTGCAGCTGCCCGACCTGATCCAGGAGGGCAACATCGGCCTGATGAAGGCGGTGGACAAGTATGACTACAAGCGCGGTTACAAGTTCTCCACCTATGCCACCTGGTGGATCCGGCAGGCCATCACCCGCGGCATCGCCGACCAGGGCCGTACCATCCGTCTGCCGGTGCACATGATCGAGACCATCAACCGCATGCTGCGTTTCTCCAAGGACTTCCAGAGGATAGAGTCCAGGGAGCCCACGGCCGAGGAGATGGCCGAGCAGCTCGGTACCGATGTGGAAAAGGTGCACGTGGCCCTGAAGACCGCCAAGGACGCCATCTCCCTGGACGCGCCGGTGGGTGACGAGGAAGACACCATGCTCAGTGACTTCATCGAGGACAATGCCCATCCCGACCCCCAGGAGGCCTCCATGACCGAGAGCCTGAAGCGCTGCCTGTGCAAGGTCATGGAGTCGCTGACCCCGCGCGAGGCCAAGGTCCTGCGCATGCGCTACGGCATCGAGGTGGGCTGTGATCATACCCTGGAAGAGGTGGGCCAGTGCTTTTCCGTCACCCGGGAGCGGATCAGGCAGATCGAGGCCCAGGCCATCAAGAAACTGCGGCATCCGAGCAGGAGCCGCGACCTGCGCGCCTTCATGACCGACTGATCCATGGGGGCGGCCCGGTGGCCGGAGGTGCCGGGGCGTCCGGAACGGCCGGGGTCCTGTAACCGGACCGCATACTTCCCCCTGCATGACGGCAGTTCACGTGTCTTTCCCGCCCCATGCCCGCGACTGGCTCACCCTGACCTTTCTGCCCGGACTGGGCTGCGGCCTGGTCAACCGCCTTGTCGATGCCTTTGCAACGCCTGCCGCGGTGCTCGCCGCCGGCGATGGTGTCCGGCGGGTCAGGGGGTGCGGCCCCGGGCTGGCGGCGCTGCTGACCGACCAGGGCCGCCTCGCCCGGGCGCGGCAGCGTGCCGACCAGACCCTGGCCTGCCTCGCGCGACACCATATCTCCCTTGTCTGCCGGGACGATCCCGACTACCCGGCCCTCCTCCGATCCATCGATGACCCGCCCGTGGTCCTCTACTATCGCGGCGACCTCGCCTGCCTTGACGCAGATCCGGTGGCCCTGGTCGGCTCCCGCGCCGCCACCTCCTACGGCAGACGCAGCAGCTTCACCCTGGCCAGGGACCTGGCCGGAGAGGGGATCACCGTGATCTCGGGACTTGCCCACGGAATCGATGCCGCTGCCCACCGGGGCGCCCTCGAAGGCGGCGGCGCCACGGTCGGGATCCTGGGCTGCGGCATCGATGTCGTCTATCCCCGTGACCATGAGGAACTCTACAGGCAGGTCGAGGCTGCAGGCGCCCTGATCAGCGAGTATCCGCCGGGTACCAGGCCGGATGGATTCCGCTTCCCGGCCCGCAACCGGATCATTGCCGGCCTGGCGCTGGGCGTTGTCGTGGTGGAGGCCACCCTCAGGTCCGGCTCCCTCATCACCGCCCGCCTGGCCCTGGACCATGGACGGGAGGTCTTTGCCGTGCCCGGCCGCATCGATTCGGACCGCAGCGCCGGGCCGCACCGGCTGCTGCAGCAGGGGGCGTACCTGGCCCAGTCGGCCGGGGATGTGCTGCTGGAGCTTGGCCTGGCCGTACCCAGGCCGCAGCCACCGCCTGATGACGCGTCCACCTCCCGGGCAGCAGGCCTCGGGGAGGATGAACGTCTTCTTCTCTCCGTGCTCGAGGTCTATCCCCGCGATATTGATGAAATCATCCGTGCCAGCGGCCTGACCCCGCAGCGGGTGCATGCACTGCTCCTTTCCCTGGAGTTGACCGGCCTGGTCCGTCAGTTGCCGGGCCAGATGTATGAGCGTTCCGACAATAGTTCACCGCTATCGGCAACCACCTAAGAAGACCGACACTTTTACGCGGTCCGGGGGAGAGTGAGGTCACATCCAGGTTGAAAATCCCAGGCCGGGTTGCCGCTTTTTCCTGTACAAGACTGTCTGCTTCGGTACAATAGGGCCCTGCAGGCAACAGTCCAGGCGTTTCAAAGTGGAAACAGTCCGCCGCCATCGGCAACTACCAGACTACTGATTTCCGGCCTTCCGGCCTTCTGATTTTCTGATATATGACCATGAGATCCCTGATGATAGCCCCCTCCATCCTGTCGGCGGATTTTTCCCGTCTCGGCGAGGAGATCCGCAGTGTTGAACAGGCCGGTGCCGAGGTGATCCACATCGACGTGATGGATGGCCACTTTGTCCCCAACATCACCATCGGCCCCCTGGTGGTCAGGGCGGCGAGGCAGGTGACGAAGCTGCCCCTGGATGTCCACCTGATGATCACCGACCCGGACCGCTACCTGGACGATTTCGCCGCTGCCGGCGCCGACTGGATCACCGTCCATGTGGAGGCCTGCACCCATCTCCATCGCACCATCCACCACATAAGGGATCTCGGCTGTCGGGCCGGAGCAGTACTCAACCCGGCGACCTCGCTCTCCACCCTGGACTACATCCTGGCTGACGTGGACCTGGTCATGCTGATGAGTGTCAATCCCGGTTTCGGCGGCCAGTCGTTCATTGAATCGACCCTCGACAAGATCCGTGTCCTGCGGCAGCGTCTCGATGCGGCCAATCCGGAGGCCGGCATCGAGGTGGATGGCGGTGTCAGCCCGGCGACCATCGCCCGTATCGCTGGAGCCGGTGCCAATATCTTTGTGGCCGGTTCCGCCGTGTACGGCGCCGACGACTACGGTGCCGTGATCAGTGAGCTGAAAAGACTGGCCAGCCGGTGAGGCCAGGGGCCAGGTGTCAGGTGTCAGGTGTCAGGGGCCAGGGGACA
>JALSNC010000113.1 GCA_026987195.1 Desulfobulbaceae bacterium
CGTGCACGGCCTGGTGAAACTCTTTCTGTTCCGGATCCCTCTGCATGATCCGGGAGATGATTTCTTCCATCTGTGTTCCCTGCTCCATGGCCGGACGGCCGGTTATCATGATTGATGGCGTCGCAAAAAGTCCGATCTACTGCGTTGTAGCGGGTACGGCCAATGCTCGACGTACCACATGTACGCCTCCGCCTGGCCGACACCGCTACGCCTTGTATATCGAACGTTTATGCTGAGCCATCTTTAGAGTGTGATGGACTTTTTACGAGTCCATCATGATTGATCTTCAGGCAACGTGGGCGTGTCGCTGTCAGCCGGAAACAGCACCCCCTCCGAGGTGTGACCGTCCACCTTCAGGATCCATGATTCCCCGGCCACAACATGGGTAATATACTGCTCCTGACGGACAATTTCCAGTCCCAGCAACCAGTTCCAGTCGATGAATTCCTCGCCTCGTCCCTCTTCGGCGGCCTGATCGGTCACCATCAGGTAGGGAATCCCCAGGGAGGTGATGTTCTGGAAAAAATGGGTCCCCTGGGAGGCCTCGGCCCGGACACCGGCGTTCTGCAGCTCGACGATGGCGCCGACCCCCGAGATATCTCCCCACTGCACCGGAATCCCCAGCCACGGATCCGCGGTGCCCCAGCGGCCCGGCCCGACCAGGAGATAGGGCCGCCCCTGCCGGTGCAGTTGCCGGTTGATCCGCCCGATCTGCCGGGCCATGTTCCTGGTGGATGCGGGATCGAAACGGCGGGGATGGACAAAGACCACATCGCGCATCCGGAAGACACCGTGGCCCAGGGAGCGGCGGGAATGGATGACGGCCCGCTGCCGCTCCTGCCTGCGGATATGGACCTCCAGTTTTTCACTGCCCGTGACAATGGGCCGGATCTGGAGAAAATAAAAGACCGAGCGCCCCGCCTCACGGTGCAGGTCCACGGCAAATTCGATCTCCACCTCGCAGCCCATGCCCTCCCGCCCCAGATGGAGCAGCTCCCTCAACAGCTCGGGCAGCGGATAGATGCCGTACTTGAGGACCGGCGCAAACGTGAGCACCTTCTGGCCCGGCAGGTCAGCGTCCCGGATCCGGTGTTCTTCCGGCAGATAGGTGGAACTGAGCATGCGCACCGGCTCCTCGTCCACGGCATCATCGACAGGACGCCGCTGCAGGTTGGCATTGTCGGTGACGAAACTGTCCGGATCCGAGCAGTCGAGACAGTAGAACCAGCGCTGCGCATTGGCCAGGATATCCTCAACCGTGGAAAACTGCGGCAGGTTGCGGGGATATGACGGGCAGAACCGCAGGCTCTGCTCGCCCTCGACCACGGTCTTGCCAAAACCCAGGGCAATGCGGGCAATGCCGTCCTCCGGCTGCATGGGCGCCACCGGATAGTAGTTGTAGGACTGGACCACCCCCGAGATGGCGGGATAGAAAAACCCGCCATAGTGACTGCCGGCAAGCTGCTGGATGATGACGGCCATGGAGTCCTGGCGGGACTGACCGATGGAGCGGGAAAAGGCCCGGGGGCTGGCAAACCAGGTGGAGGCGTAGACCAGTTTCACCGCCCTGATCAGGTGCTGCAGGCGCACTTCGAAATCACGGGCGCTGTTGGCCAGCATGAAGGTGGTATAGAGCCCTGCATAGGGCCGGAACTGGGCATCCTCGAGCATGCTGGAGGAGCGGACCGAGAGGGGATAGTCGATCCTGGCCAGGAAACTGCGCAGGTCGGCCAGCAGCCAGTCCGGCATGTCGGCGGCCAGGAAACGGCGGGCAATGGCCTCGTCGGGCTCGTCGTCCACCGGATGCAGGTTGTTCAGGGCGATGAAATCATCAAAACCGGTATTGGTGATGACACAGGTCCGGGGAATCCGCACCCGGCAGCGGGAAAGAATGGAATCTGTCCGCTTGGCCAGGTAGAGTCTGGAAGCGATAAAGGCGATGCCGCGTGCCTTGCCGCCCATGGAACCACGGCCGATACGGACAAAATCGGTGATCTCGGGATCATAGTCACGTTCTGAAAACTGGGCCACCACTCCCTCCTGTCGGATCCTGCGCAGGGCATGGACCTCGGCGATGATGTCTGAGCGCAGCTGTTCACCGTCGGTGATTGATGCCACTCCCTCCCGGTGCAGCCGTGCCGCCAGGCCGACCTCGGCCCGGGCCATCACCCAGTGGGAAAAATGGTTGCTGGCGGCATGATAGAGCACGGACCGGACAGGAACCCGCCGCAGCTGCTGCTCGAATTCCCCCAGGCTCGCCGCCCGGCCGACCTCGGTCCCGTCGGGCAGGCGGAAGACAAAATCACCAAACCCCAGGTAGCGGAGAAAAAAATCATGGACCTGCGCTGACAGGTCTTCGGCATTCTTGTCCGCGAACACCGCCGGGATCCGGCGGGCCGGCTGTTCATTGATGGCCTCCGTGCTCAGCATGAGCAGGGGCAGGTCACCGGAGGTGGAACGGATATAGCGCAGCAGTTCCAGGCCGGCGCTGTCCTGAAGGCGGCCCCCCCTGGGAAAGCGGCCATCGGACATGACCGCGAAGATGTAGGGCCGGTACCTGTTGAAGAGGGCCAGGGCCTCCTCGTAGGTGGATGCGGTCAGGATCTTCGGCCGGGCCCGCATCTTCAGCAGCCGATGCTTCTCATTGAGGCCCTCGTCGAGTACGGCCTGGGTCTGCTTGACGACCTCGCCGTACAACATGGGCAGGAGGCTGGAACGGTGGAGCGCCGAGTCCTCGACCAGGAGGATGACCCTGACCATGGCCCGCCTGGTGTCGAAATCGACATTGCGCCGGTCCTCGACGTTCTTGACAATGGCAAGCAGGATATCGGAATCACAGCACCAGACATAGGTGTTGTCAATGCAGGCGGAGGCGCCGTTCTCCTCCACCACCACCGCGTCCCGCACCGAGTGGGAGAGCAGGATGACCGGCAGATCCCGGTGATGCTCCTTTATCCGCCGGCCAAAGGTGCAGCCGTCCATGCCGCCCAGATGCGGCATGGTGACCACGAGATCGAAACTTTTTTTCTCCAGCAGGGCAAAGGCCTGTTCGGCAGTGGCCACCCAGGTGATGCGCGGCGGCTGGCTGAGATTGAGACCGTGGTACTCGTTGATGATCCGCGAGGCCATGCTGCCGTCCTCTTCGAGAATATAGGCATCATAGGGGCTGGAGACCAGGAGGATCTCCCGCACCTTGAAGGCCATCAGCTCGTGAAAGACCTTGAAATGGGGATCAAACTCCTCCGGATAGCTGGTGGGTGCCGCCTGGATCACAATATCAGAAGTCAGAGGTCAGAGGTGAGGGTGTCGGCAGAAGCCATGCTGGAGAAATCATACCAGGAAGTATCATGAAATAACAGCAAATAGCATGGTTCACGAAATCGGTGCCGGAGTCCGGCTTCAGGCTGATCGCCGCCGGCCGGCTCCTGCACCTGTTCCTCTACCGGCAGTCCGGCGGCGCTGTTCCTGCCGACGGCATCACGGCCTCGGTCCGCATGGCCGAGGGCAGCCGGCAACAGCCCTGCTGTTCCGGGACGGCTGGTGCCCGCAGTGCGTGGGCACGGAGGCGCCTGGCGCGACTGCTGCAGCCCGACTGAC
>JALSNC010000114.1 GCA_026987195.1 Desulfobulbaceae bacterium
GCAGGTAGTGGTGCGGGTCCATGTTCAGGTTGCGCAGCTGGATCAGGTCGGGTCCGTGGCGGGCAATGAGGTCGCAGAGGGCGGCGAACTCGTCGGGATCATCGGTGAACCCGGGAAGGATGAAATAGTTGAGCGACACGTGGCGGCCATGCTGTTTCATCACGTCCATGGAGCGGCAGACATCCCTGAAATCAAAACCCCGTGGCCGGTAGTAGCGATGGTGGAACCCGGGCCTGGCACTGTTCAGGGAGATGCGGATTGAATCCAGTCCGGCCTCGGCCAGCTGCGCCACCACCCCGGGCAGGCTGCCGTTGGTGTTGAGGTTGATGGTGCCCCGGCCGGTCCTCTCCCGGATCTGACGCACCGCCCTGGTCAGGGTCTCTCCCTGGAGGAGGGGCTCTCCCTCGCAGCCCTGGCCGAAGCTGACCACCGGACGCCGTGCCCGTTCCAGGTGCGGCACCGCGATATCAACGATCTCAGCCGGAGTGGGGACAAACCTGATCCGGTCCTGGGTGGCCGGACAGCAGCCCGAGGGCTGCAGGGAGATACAGCCGATGCAGGAGGCATTGCAGACCGGCGAGCTGGGCAGGGGCGCCTCCCAGCGGTCGAGGAAATAGTTGCGGGCCGCGGGACAGCCATAGGTCAGGCAGCACCTGCCCAGGTGCTGGATCAGCCTGTTGCCGGCATGGTTCTTCAGCCGTCGTCTGGTCCCGCGCTCGATCCGGTCCTGGTCGAAGTTGGCCGGATCCTGCCGTGGGTCCGGGTCACTGCGGAAGGCGCTGACCCAGAATCTGCCCCTGTACCAGCCCACGGCGGTATAGGCGAACAGTGGCAGCAGCGGCGCCCGGTCGTTTTTTCTGGTAAAGGCGGCGGTGAGGATGGCGGTATGGGCCGGGGCCATGAACGCGGCCACGGCCTGGATGGGCGCGCCGGCCTGGTAGGGGTTCTCTGACAGCAGGGCGGGTTCGTCACTGCCGGGCTCGAACCCCACGGGCAGGCGGCCGGGCAGGACGAACAGCTCACTGCCCTCGGGCAGTTCGATGAGTTCCTCCGGTTGCGGCCTTCTGAAAAGGCTGCCGGCGCTGCCGGCCATCTCCAGGCCGTCGTAGTCCAGGATCTCGCCCCGCTGGTTGGCAAAGACCAGCGCCGGGGTGGCGTCGGGATGCGACAAGGCCATGGTGTCCGGGCCGGTTCAGCGCGGCCTGATCCTGGAAAGCACCGAGTCCACGGCCCGGTAGACATCCAGGTCGTCACCGAACACGTCCTGGATCTTCGGGTGCTCGATGAGGTCCTCGATGATGTACTGGGTGATATAGAGGCTGATGATGTTGGGATCCTGTGTCAGGGTGCGGATGGGCGCGATCTTGAACTGCATGTCGAACTCTTCCATGTCGATCATCGACCGGAGCTGGTTCTCCATGGCCTCGCGAATGGCCAGGTCCGACTGGGTCTCGATGATATGCTCATCCAGGAGACGCTGGACCAGGCGGGTGGCAAGATCAGCAGCATTGTCCCTGGCCCTGGACAGCATGTAGCGCCGTTCCCTTTCCCGCTTGCGGTCAATGGCGTCGATGGTCTTGTTGGTGGTGTTGCTGGGATTGATATGGCGTGCCATGGTGGTGCTCCTTGAATTGGTGGCCGGCCGGTCCGCGTTCAACGCCTTCCGACCTGCCGGATGGGGCAGTTTTGCAGACAGTTCGCCGCGAGGGGGGAACTATCTTGAAATGCCGGCACTCTTTTGAAAAGTTCAGCAGTGCGTCCGCTGTGCGTGATCGCGGCTGGTTGTCTATAGCCCGCTATGCGGCCAGCCGCGAGCACGTGCAGGCAGGCGCAGACTCCGGGTGGCGTGCTGCTGACATTTACCGGTTTTCGATGTCGCTCTGGTACAGCCTCTGGAAGGAGGCGATCATCTCGGCAGTGACGCCGTTGAGCCGCAGGTCGTATCGCCGCACGTATTCGGAGGCCATGCGGTGCGTGTTGAAAATGGGTATGTTCAGCTTGAGATTGTTGATGGCCACGTCGATATACCGGTCCGGCTGTTCGTAGAAGGTCCGCAGGACCGTGGGCAGCAGCCGGTAGAAGGACTGGGCATCCTCCTCGTAGAGCAGGGTGTCCGGATCCTCGCTCAGGCTGGATTCCTCCACCGGGCCCTCGTAGCCGAATTTCCAGCCGGTGCGGCCGTCATGGTAACCTTCCACCCACCAGCCGTCCATGACGCTGATGTTGGGAACACCGTTCATGGCCGCCTTCATGCCGCTGGTGCCGCTGGCCTCCAGGGGCCGTTTGGGACTGTTGAGCCAGGCATGGACGCCGGAGACCATCATCTTGGCGATCTGCATGTCGTAGCCGGGAATGAAGATCAGCTTGGCCAGACCGTTGCTCCTGGCGTAGAGTTCCTCCTGGTTGTCGAGGATCAGCTTGAGCACCGTTTTGCCAGGCTCGTCGGCAGGATGGGCCTTGCCGGCAAAGACGAAGTTGACCGGCCAGTTGCCCCGGACCAGGATGTCGGTCAGGGCCCTGATATCGTCGAAGATCAGGTCGGCCCGCTTGTAGGTGGAAAACCGCCGCGCAAAGCCGATGGTGAAGACCCCTGCCTGCAGATCATCGGCCTTGGGCAGGTAGGAGAGGTAGTTGGGTGGATCGATCCAGGTCTCCACCATCTGTTTACGGTGGCTGAGGAGCATGGTGTTGACATAGTCCACCAGGAAGCTGTTATCCTGCTCCCATGCCTCCTTCAGGCCTGCCCTGAACCCCCTGTCACCCGCCAGGTCGGCGTGGGCGAAGATGCCGGGGTCGTCGCGCCAGCCGTCCAGAGCGCCGCAGCGGTCAAAGGTACGGGCCCGGTTCTCGCTGATCCAGGTCAGGTGATGGACACCGTTGGTGATGGCGGTGATCTTGTCGGCAAAACGGGGAAACTGCTTGCGGGTCACGTCCCGGTGCAGACGGCTGACACTGTTGACCGTCCGGTTGACCCGCATGGCCAGCGCAGTGAGATTGTATTCGCCGGGAGAGTCCTCATCCGTGGCCAGAACCTGGAGGACGCGCCGGAAACCCGGCGGGCTGATCCGGTCATAGAGGGTGCGCGAGAAGCGGTCATGGCCGGCCTTGACCGGGGTGTGGATGGTGTAGACCATACGTTGCGAGACCCGGTCCGCCGCGGCCAGGATATCGGCATCGGTCATCTTTTCCTTGTAGTTGTCACCCAGGGCGGCCCGGAGTTCGCGCAGGATGAGATGGATGACCACGGTCACGCCGTGCTGTTCGTTGAGGTGGATGGTCCGCGAGGTGAACCCCAGGGCCTCCAGCAGCGGCAGGACACTGGAGCCGAGCATACGCCGCTGGTTGGCCTTCATGAGGGTGGATTCGGCATTGTAGAGCTGGCGGGCCGCGTCATGGATCCAGGGCGGCGCGTCCGGCAGGCTGTAGTCAAGCAGGAACTCGGGCACGAAATAGTCGAGCTCCTCGGCGATCTCCATCTTCATCCAGACCTGGGCCCGCACGTCCACGGGACTGGCGTTCATGTCGGTGAAGGGAACCGAGATCTCCAGGGGACGCTCGGGCCGCTCCGGGTCGCGGAGCTGGAACAGGGTGGGGGTCTTTTCCGGTTCCCAGTGGGTGGCCTGGTCGATCTGCCCCACCTTGAGGTCAACGATCTGTGAGAAATAACCGGCCCGGTAGAGCAGGCTGATGGCCAGCACCGGGATGTGGATATCGGCATAGCTTTTCAGGGTATCGCCGGCAAGAACACCGAGGCCGCCGCTGTAGATGGGGATCTTGCGGGGGCCGTGCAGGTATTTGTCCACCAGGGCGTCCAGCTCGGGATCGCCGGTTGCGGAGATCTCCTCCTCGACAAGAAAATCCCTGAGCGGATGGAAGACATCGGGATCGGCGCCTATCTCCATGGAGATGTAGGCCACCGAGTTGCCGTCACTGCCGCTGAGGTTTGCCCATACCCGATCGAAGATGTCCTGGGGAACGCCGAAAAAACTGCCGAAGCGGTTTCTGCAGACCAGCTCTTCTGCAGTCCTGATCCTGATTCGTTTTTGCGCGGTCACTGTATCATGGTGGAAAGATGTCTCATCGGCAATGTGCGCGGAACCGGAGCCACACGTTCCGGTCCGGCCAGGCCACAGTCTGTTCTCCGGTGCCGGCAGCACTGTCGTAAGCACTGTGGTCGAGAAAACCGATGGTTGGTTATCCCGTGAGGGGTTACGCTCTGTCGCCGCCAGAGAAGGGGGTGTCGGCAATCGCCTACGCTCCTGTCCGCTCCAGTTGTGAATATTTAGAAGGGCTGCCATGGTTTTGCAAGCTAATTCCTTGTAAAAGTTCAGCAGCAGGCCATCCGGAGTCTGCGCTTACCTGCACACGTTCGCGGCTGCCGGATAGGCTGGCTACCAGAGTCTCGCTGCGCTCGCTTACCTGCCGGCCAGCCGCGATCACGCACAGCCGACACACTGCTGAGCTTTTACAAAAGTCCCGGCAGTTCAACGTTGTTGACGATAGCGGTGAACTGTTCCAATTGATGGCGTCGCAAAAAGTCCGATCTACTGCGTTATGGCGGGTACGGCCAATGCTCGACGTACCATATGTACGCCTCCACTTGGCCGACACCGCTACGCCTTGTATATCGAACGATTATGCCGAGTCATCTTTAGAGTGTGATGGACTTTTTACGAGTCCATCACAATTTCTTTTCAGGGAAAAAAATGTTGTATTCCTCTTCGCGTTTAGTAGAATTGGCATGTTGAGGGAGAGAGAGTCAAAGATGAGGGAGGGTGTGATGCGAACGAACAGAACGTTGGTGCTGGCCATGATCCTGGCCGTCCTCTTGGGGCTTGCGCTCTCGGGTTGCGGCAAGAAGGCGCCGGTGACCAAAGAGGAGGTTGCCGCGGCCGGTTCGGAGGCCATGGGGCCGGCCGAATCCCTGGAAACGGAGGTGCCGGAAGGCGATACCATCATGGAGGGCCGGACCTCGGCGCCCATGCTGCCGATCTATTTCGATTTTGACTCGCCGGCCATCCGGCCTGACCAGGTGCCGCGGATCGAGACCAATGCGCAGTTCCTGAAAGAGAACCCGCAGGTCAGGATCCGCATCGAGGGCAACTGTGATCCCCGGGGAACCAAGGAGTACAACCTGGCCCTGGGTGAACGGCGGGCGCTCAGTGCCAAGAAGTATCTGGTCAATCTGGGGATTGATCCGTCCCGGATGTCAACCATCAGCTGGGGGGAGGAAAAACTTCTTCTCTACGGCCATGATGAGATTTCCTGGGCACAGAACAGGCGTGATGATTTTGTCATAGTCCAGTAGCATGTTGTCCTGAAAGAGAAGGGAACCGGACGGAGGCCTCATGCTTCTGTCCGGTTTTTATTTTTCCCGGAGATCGGAGACCGGTTCCGGCTAGCGGCCGCAGGCCACCCTGCAGGAGCCGGCCGGGCCGTTTTATCCGGTCTCCCAGCAGAAAGGAGTGCACAGTGCGTTTACAATGGAAAGTTGCCTGCATGGCCGTGACCATGCTGGCCGTGATCTCGTTTGCCGCCGGCTCTGTCGGGGCCGCCGCCACAAAGGTCGGTTTCATCAACATGCAGAAGGTCCTGGCCAACTCCGATGCCGGTAAAGCTGCGCAGAAGGCCATGGAGAAGAAGATGAAGGAACTCAAGGCATCGTTTAAGAAGGAAGAGGATGCGCTGCTTGCCCTGAAAAAGGAGATCGAGAAGAAGAGCTCGGCCTGGAGCGAAGAGAAGAAACAGGAAAAGGCCATTGAATTCCAGAAAAAACGGCGCGATCTCGGTATGAAGCAGGAGGATGCCAATCTGGAGCTGAAACGGTTGCGGGAAAAGCATATCGGTCCCATCCTCAAGAAGCTCGAAGTGGTGATCCAGGAGATTGCCAAGAAAGAGGGGTATACGATGATTTTTCCCCGCAGCGCCATCGTCTATGCCGCAGACAGCGTTGATCTGACCAGTGAGATCATCAAGGCCCTTAATGCCAAGATGAAGTAGATCCAGTGCCCCCTCCGGTTCGGTCCGTGCCGGTCACGGTCCGGACCGGCCCGTTCATCGGTCCGCCGGTCACCGGCTTTTTTGCCCGGCCGCGGCCGTCAGCACGTCATGAATCCCCTTGATTTCCTGAAATACACCCCAAAGACCAACTGCGGTGAATGCGGTCAGCCCACCTGTCTCGCCTTTGCCGTGGCCGTGACCAAGGGGGGGGCTGATCCTGCCCGCTGTCCCCATATCGATGCCGCTCTTCTGCCAGAGGGCGCCACCGGCGCCGGTCCTG
Source organism: Desulfobulbaceae bacterium (assembly GCA_026987195.1). Taxonomy (GTDB): domain Bacteria; phylum Desulfobacterota; class Desulfobulbia; order Desulfobulbales; family Desulfobulbaceae; genus DRKI01. Next base: position 6,281 of record JALSNC010000114.1, read on the forward strand.
GCCTGGAGGCGGTGGACCGTGGTCAGGAGGAACGGGACATGGCCCTGGTGGCCCATCTCAAGTCCAGGATCGCTGATGTCGATTTCCAGGCCGCTGCCCGCGCCCTGGGGGCGCAGTGGTCGGCGGCCGATCCCGGGGTCCTGCGGTTGCGCTATCTCGGCAGGTCCGTGGTCCTGGGGAAAGAGGATCTGCGCATGGATGGCGAGGAACTGGTGGATCCCCGCGATCAGATCCTGCTCTACAACTATGTCGCCTTTGGCGGCGGCCAGGTGCCGGACGGCACCTGGGTCGGTATGGAGAGCCTGCCCAACTCCATCTCCAAGGTGCGGACCCTGGCCACCTACTGCGAGATGCGCCTGGCCGACCGGTTCAGCGGCCGCGCCGGGGCACTGGACGAGATCTGCACCCGGGTCGACGGCACGGCCGGGCCGTCGGGGCAGAGCGCCACCGTTGCCTCGGTGATCCCGGTCCTGCCGTATGTGCCGCTGTACCTGCTCTTCTGGGACGAGGAACCGGACGATGGTTTCGACGCCCGGGTCAAGGTTCTTTTCGATCACCACGTCATGGACTTTCTCGATCTCGAATCCCTGGTCTTTGCTGCCGAACGGATGGCGGACCGGCTGCTGGAACTCGACAGGGGGGCGGCGTGAGTTCCCTGCCAGACATGGTCTCGCGCTTTGCCGATGTTCGCATCCTGGTCATCGGTGACGTGATAGTGGATCACTTTGTCTGGGGAACGGTATCGCGTATTTCGCCGGAGGCCCCGGTCCCGGTGGTCAATGTGACCCGGGAGGAGCTGCTGCTCGGCGGCAGCGCCAATGTTCTGCGCAATATCGTCTCCCTGGGCGGGTCCGGCGCCCTCTGCGGCATGATCGGCAATGACCCCATGGGCGAGGAGCTGGTCCGGCTGATGACCGACCTGGCCGCGCCCGTGGACGGCCTGATCCGCGGCCGGCGGCCCACCACCGTCAAGACGCGGGTGGTGGCCCAGGGGCAGCAGGTGGTCCGTTTTGACCGCGAGGAGACCGGTCCCCCCTCCAGGGAGCCGCTGGCCCGGATGATCCGTTACCTGGAAGATCGTCTGCACGAGTTCGATGCGGTCATTGTCTCTGACTATTCCAAGGGAGTGATCAACGAGCAGCTCATGATCCGCCTGCATCGCCTCCTGGCCGAGATCAGGCGCGGCGGCAGGCGGCTGCCCCTGGTGGTTGATCCCAAGCCGGCCAACCTGCATCGTTTCATCGGCGCCACCGTGATCACTCCCAACCACTACGAAGCCGTCCGGATGAGCGGCATGGAGATCCACGACGACCAGAGCCTGCTGGCCGCGGCCCGCCAGATCCGCGACGACATCGAGTGCGAGGCCGTACTCATCACCCGCGGTGAGGCAGGTATGGCCCTGCTGCAGCAGGATTCCCTGGTCACCATCCCCACCATGGCCAAGGAGGTCTACGATGTGACCGGCGCCGGTGATACCGTTGCCGCCACCCTGGCCCTGGGCCTTGCCGCGGGCTGCCCGGTGCGGGACGCGGCATCGCTCGCCAACCATGCCGCCGGTATCGTGGTGGGCAAGGTGGGCACTGCCTCGGCGACCCGGGAGGAACTCCTGGCCGCCCTGGCCTGAACCTCGGTAAAAATTCAGTAAAAGTTCAGCAGCACGCCATCCGGAGTCTGCGCTTACCTGCACGCGCTCGCGACTGCCCGCATAGGTGGGCTATCGGAGTCTCGCTGCGCTCGCTTACCTGCGGTCAGGCACGCCTGCACAGGCAAGCGTAGACTCCGAAGCTGCGGCCCCTGAGAGCGCTTACACCATTGTGGTCGGACAGACCCGATGGTTAGCTCTGCCGTGAGGGGGTACCGGTGGACTATTGCGAACCTCGACAATATCAACAATACCACAGAGAGGAAGGAAGATCATGCGGCCACGCAGTATGACCGGTTTCGGCAGGGGTGAGGCCAGGGACGGAAGCAGGACCTGGACCGCCGAGGTGCGGACCGTGAACCACCGGTTCCTCGACCAGCGCATCGTGTTGCCACGTTCCTTTGCCGCCCTCGAGGAGCGGGTCCGCAACCTGGTCGCCGATCATCTCGACCGTGGCCGGGTCGAGGTCTCCATCGGCCTGGCCGGTGAGGCCGCCGGCGGCCCTCTGCTGGCGGTCAACTCCGAACTCGCCGCCCAGTACCACCGCTGTCTGCGCCAGCTCTGCGACGAGCTGGAGCTCTCCACCCGCATCCAGCTTGCCGACATGCTCACCCTGCGTGACATCATCACCCTCCAGGAACAGGCCCCGGACCTGGATACTGAGTGGCCCCTGGTCAGCGAGGCCCTGACCGCTGCCCTTGCCGGCTGCGACCGGATGCGCGAGCAGGAGGGGCAGCGGCTGAAGGAGGAACTCCTTGGGCGACTCGACACCTTTGCCGCCATTGTCGACAGCATCGAGGAGAAGATCCCCCAGGTCCTTGCCCAGCGCCAGCAGGAGCTGCGCAGCAGGGTGGAGAAACTGCTCGACTCCATGGATATCGACCCGGTACGGCTCGCCCAGGAGGCGGCGATCATGGCCGACAAGAGTGACGTCACCGAGGAGGTGGTCCGGCTGCGCAGCCATATCAGCCAGTTCCGTTCCTTCCTCGACAGTGATGAACCCGTGGGGCGACGGCTCGATTTCCTGCTTCAGGAGTTCCTGCGGGAGGTCAATACCCTGGCCTCCAAGATCAGTAACGGCGATATTGCCCATCTGGGGGTGGAAATGAAAAACGAGATCGAAAAACTGCGCGAACAGGTACAGAACATCGAGTAGACCGCCGGTGGCCTCATTCTTGCAAAGGTGTTTCCATGGACAACAGGCTCATCAACATAGGCTTTGGCAATGCGGTGAAGATCAGCCGTATCCTGGCGGTGGTCAATCCCGGTTCTTCACCCATCAGGAAACTGAAGGATGACGCGCGCCGGGAAAAGAAGCTGATCGACGTCACCGAGGGACGCCGGACCCGGGCCATCGTCATCCTCGACTCCGGCCACCTGGTGCTCTCCTCGGTGCAGCCGGAGACCATCAGTCAGCGGCTTGCCGCCCTGGAGGACGAGCGGAAGAAACCGGGCCGGATGCTGGAACGCGGCTGGGAGGCGCCGGGCAATGAGTGAGGGGATGCTGCTCGTCCTGTCCGCCCCTTCAGGCTGCGGCAAGACAACGATCCTGAAACGGGTCATGGCGGAGCTGCCCGGCCTGGTCTTTTCAGTCTCCCATACCACCCGCGCACCCAGGCCCGGGGAGGTGGACGGGCGCGACTACCATTTTGTCGGCCGCGACGAGTTCGAGACCATCCGCGACCGGACTCCCTCGGGGTTTCTCGAGTGGGCCGAGGTGCACGGCAATCTCTATGGCACAAGCCGGCAGGAGGTGGAACGTCTGCGAGCCAGGGGGCTTGATGTGGTGCTGGATATCGATGTTCAGGGCGCGGTCCAGGTCCGGCGTGACTGGGACCCGGTGACCGTCTTCATTGCCCCCCCCTCGCTGGCCGAACTGGAGCGCCGACTGCGCGGCCGGGGCACCGAGGCCGCGGAGACCATCGCCCTGCGCCTGGCCAATGCACGCCGCGAGATGAAGGCCGCCGCTGACTACGAGTATCTTGTTGTCAATGATGTGCTCGATGTGGCGGTGGATGCGCTACGTTCCATCATCGTTGCCGAACGGTGCCGCCGGAGGCGGGCGCCTTCGGGTGAGGCCGTGGAGCTTCGCCTGTGAGCAGGAGACGCCCACGGTCCGGACAGTCCCGTCCGCAGGAAGGATCGCGCCGACAGGAACAGCAGGAAGACAGCGGGCTGATCTGGGGGCTGAACAGTGTGATCGAGGCCCTGCGCCGGGATCCGGGGGGTGTGCATGAGGTCCTGGTGCAGCGGGGCAAGGCCGGACCCAGGATCCAGGAGATCGTCGACCGGGCACGGAAGAGCGGGGTCCGGCTTCGCTTCGTCGAGGCCGCGCGGATGGGTGTGCCCGGCCGCTGCCGTCACCAGGGGGTGGTTGCCCGCCTGACCATGGTCCGGCTCTATCCTCTGGATGAGCTGCTCGCCCGCCCGGCCACGGATCCGGAGCGCCCCCCCCGCCTCCTGATCCTCGACTCTCTCCAGGATCCCCGCAATCTTGGTTCCATCCTCCGGTCCGCCGTTGCCGCCGGTTTCGGTGATGTGATCATGACCCGGGAGCGCAGCGTTCCGGTCACCGGAACCGTGGTCAGGACCTCGGCCGGCGCAGTTGCCCATCTCCGGCTCTGCCAGGTGGTCAACCTGGCCGATACCCTGAAAATCCTCAAGGAACATGGATTCTGGATCTTCGGTGCTGTGGCCGATCCGGACGCCCTGTCCATCTACGAGGCCGACTTTGCCGGCCCGGCCTGCCTGGTCATCGGCAGCGAGGGCAAGGGTATCCGGCCCCTGGTGCGGCAGCAGTGCGATCACCTGGTCACCATCCCCATGCGCTCCGGTTTCGATTCGCTGAATGCCTCGGTGGCCGCCGCCATCATCATGTTCGAGATGGTGCGTCCGTAAGGGTATTTGCCCAATGAGGTGATTTCGTTTGACATTTCTCTGTCAGCCGGCATATAGTGACACCATGGCCGTCCTGTCTGCTTTGCAGCGTGGCCTGGAGAACCGCACAGACTGAAAGATAAAGCCACGCCGGCCATGCCGGCACGGAAAGCCACGGATCCGCACGGACAGCCGGGTTGCCTTTCGCATACAAAGGCCCCGGCTTTTTTTGTTCAGAAGAGCAGGGAGCAGATGTCAGGGATCAGAGACCAGGGGAGAGAAATTCTGCTGCTGCCGGCGCCAGAAGGATGAAGGTGAACAGTTCCCCGCTGTCGGTATCCTTTGAAATACCCAGGCTTTTATGGCGTGATCCTGGCTGACCTGTCCACATCCGGCGCACTGTCGAACTGTTTCAATTTTCTGCAAGATCTACGGTTGTTGCCAGCGGTGTGGGCCATTGCGCGGTCGTTGCCTGGGCTCCGGGGCCGGCCATCCGGTGGATGGAGAGGTGGAGATGAAGAAAGGGATTTGCGGACATGGGGGGAATTTTCTGATCGCCGGGCTTCTGGCCGCCGGCCTTCTGCTGACCGGTACGGGCGCGCCGGCCGGTGAGCTGCTGCCTTTTCCTGCTTCGCAAAAGCGATCGCTGCGGCAGCCGATCCGGGAGGCGCCTTATCTTGCGGAGTACCGGAAAAAGATCCGTTCCCTCGAATGTGACGAGCTGCAGAGCCTCCGGGACGCGCTGCTCGGGAAGGCCAGGGACGCGGGCAGCAGAGACCGGCGGTACTACATGAGCCTGGTAAGGGTGGTGGATGAGATCAGAGACGGGAAGACGTGTCCCTGACAGGGTTGAACAGAGATCCGGAGGAGGCGGTCATGGTGAGATCCGGGAGTGTGGTGCTGCTGCTGGCCCTGTTGCTTCTGCCCCAGCGGGCATGGAGCCAGGAGCAGGATGTGGTGGACAGCAGGGTGGAGGCGGCGCTGCGGATGGCAGATGAGCTGAAGCCCGAGGCAGAGGCGCTGGCCGATACGGGTGACCGGGAGGGGATCACGGCGGCCGAGTTCAGGGCCATGCAGGAAAAGCACAAGATCTACCTGCTCCTGGGCCTGCTGGTGGTCACTCCCATCTTTCTTTTTCTCGAACTCTGCTACATCAAGAACACCGCCCATACGGCCGAAAATGTGGTCAACGGTACCGGCCTGGTCCTGATCATCCAGGCCACCCTGCTGGTGGTTATCGCCTCGCCGACCACGGAACAGCTCACCGCCGCCATCGGTGTCCTGGGTGCCATTGCCGGCTATCTGTTCGGTTCCACCAGACGGCAGTCCGAAGGACGGAAAAAGGGAGAGGAAGGAGAGTAGCGGTCTAGCCCTTCTTCTTCATCTGCGCCTTGAGCAGGTCACCCAGGGTTCCCATGGAGCGAGGCGTGGCGTCGCGGAGTTTTGGCGGCATTTCGTCTCCGCCGGCAGCGCTGTCGGCATGGTCTTCCGGCACCAGGGAGATGCGCTGCTGGTCAGGGTCCACGGCATCAATGCGTACGGTGATCTCCTGCCCTGCCTCCAGCACCTCGCGCGGGTGGTTGATGCGGCGGCCGGAACCGAGTTTGGAGATGTGGAGCAGGCCGTCCACGCCCGCCTCCAGGGTGACAAAGGCGCCAAAGGCGGCCAGGCGGGTAACCCTGCCCTGGTGGACCGACCCCACCGGGTACTTCTCGTTGACCCCGGTCCAGGGATTTTCCGTGGTCTCGCGCAGACTGAGCGTGATACGCTCGTTCTCCCAGTCCAGGCGTTTGACAACCACCTCCACCTCCTGGCCGCGGCTGAGGATGTCCGCCACCCGTTCGGTCTGTCCCCAGGCCATCTCCGAGATCGGAATCAGGCCGTCGACGCCGCCGATATCAACAAAGGCGCCGAAGTCGCGGATCGAGGTGACACTTCCCCTGACCTGCATGCCTTCCTCCAGGGTTTCCTGCAGTTGCTGTCGCTGCCGGGCCCGCTCTTCCTCCAGTACGGCCCGGGCCGAGACGATGATATTGCGGCCCTGGCCCGAGAATTCGATGATCCGGAAGGAAAAGGTTCTGTCCAGGTAATCGTCCGGGTCCTCCACCCTGCGGATATCCATCTGGGAGTAGGGACAGAAGGCGCGCTGCCCGGCCATGGTGACCGAGAAGCCGCCCTTGATCTCGCCGGTCACCCTGCCTTCCACCGGGATGCCGGAGTGGAAGGCGTCCTCCAGCTCCTGCAGCGATGCCTGGCCGGAGCCGACCCTGGTGGTGAAGATCATCTCGCCGCCGCGCTGGGAAAGCAGGAAGACCCGGATGGTATCGCCGGGGCTGATGGTGATCCTGCCCTCGCTGTCGCGCACCTCGGCTGCGCTCATCACGCCTTCGCTCTTCAGGCCTACGTCGAGGAAGACGTTTTCGCCGTCGATCCCGGCCACCGTTGCCTCGATCCGGTCTCCGGGCTGCAGCCTGCTGCGGCCGATGTTTCTGGTGTCCAGCAGATCCTCAAATCGTTCCTGTGTCATGGTCGTTACCTGGTACTGTGGTTGCGTAAGCGCTCACAGGGACCGCACGGAGTCTTCGCTTACCTCTTTGCACGGTCGTGCCTGCCCGCACAGGCAGGCTATCGGAGTCTCCCCGCGGTCGCTTACCTGCGGTCAGGCACGCCTGCACAGGTAAGCGTAGACTCCGAATCTGCGGCCCCTGAGAGCGTTTACAGCATTGGGCTCGAGAAAACCGATGGCCGGTGATCCCGTGAGGGGTTACGTGGTTGCCGCTGGAATCCGGTTCCCTTCCGGAGAAAGTGGTTACGGATTGCCGGTCTGCAGGCTGTTGTCACGTGACAGTTCACCGCAGTGGCAACACGTTTGGCAAGAGTTCGCCGCTATCGGCAACCACATGAAAACAGCGACACTTTTACCGCGTTTGAAGAATGATGGCGTCGCAAAAAGTCCGATCTACTGCGTTGTAGCGGGTACGGCCAATGCTCGACGTACTACATGTACGCCTCCGCTTGGCCGACACCGCTACGCCTTGTATATCGAACTTTTATGCTGAGCC
>JALSNC010000115.1 GCA_026987195.1 Desulfobulbaceae bacterium
CGACAGATATTTTTCATAGTCGGCGTCCGAGAAAAAGGTGTCCAGCCGGCGGTTGCCGCGCTGGATGATATGGTGGGGAATGCCCGGGACGACTACCCTTGCCATGCGTGCCATGAAAACAGCATAGCATCACACTCCCCTGCCGTCAACAATTGAGTATGGTGTCCCCGGAACGAAAAACCAGAAAAGGGCTTACGGGATTGCCCGTAAGCCCTTGCATTGACCTGGTAGCGGGGGGAGGATTTGAACCTCCGACCTTCGGGTTATGAGCCCGACGAGCTACCAGACTGCTCCACCCCGCGTCACGTCCGTCAATATTACCATGCCGGTGCAATTTGTCAAGGTATTGTTCTCTGTTCGTCACGGCGCCGGAAGATCGATTCGATCCGTTGCCGGATGGCGGGCGGAAAGGGGGTCAGCCTGCCATCACGGCCGACGCAGGCGTGCTTGGTGAAACCGCGGACCAGGAGCTGCTCGCGGCCGTCTTGGCGCAGCCTTGTGATCCGGTAATGGAAACGGCAGGAGACCTTTTTCAGCTCCACCAGGGAGGTGGCGATGGTGAGGAGATCATCGTAGCCGGCCGGCGCCTTGTAGCGCAGGTAGGTCTCGGTGACCGGCAGGATCAGGCCCCGGGCCTCGATTTCGCTGTAGGGCAGGGCCCAGGCCCGCATCATCTCGGTGCGGCCGATCTCGAAATAGCGCAGGTAGTTGGCATTGTAGACCACGCCACCCGCATCGGTATCGCCGTAGATCACCCGACAGGTGGTCCGATAGACAGGCTCTTTCAGTCCCACCTGCAGATCAGCCATGGCCCTCCTCCCCGCCGCGGATGAAATACCGGAAAAAGTCGGTGCCGCTCGCAAGTTCCAGGCCGCTTGCAGCCACTGCCTCGCGGGCATCGGCCTCGGTGTAGGGGCGGCCGCTCGCCCGCGCCACTCCCCCGGAGTCATACAGCAGCATGGGGACGGGCCAGTCCTCGTGCGTACGCCGGCTGAGCGGGGTGTAGTGGTCCATGGTCACGACCAGGCGAAAGGGTTCATCACCCGCCTCCAGGGCCCGGACCATGGGGGCGACGATGCGGGCATCGAAATCCTCGATGGCCCGGATCTTGTCGGCCAGCAGACCCTGGTGGCCGGCCTCGTCCGGGGCCTCGACGTGGATGAGAACAAAATCGCCCTTGGCCAGGGCTGCCAGGGCCGCCTGCACCTTGCCCTCGTAGTTGGTGTCCAGGTAGCCGGTGGCTCCCTCCACATCGGGCACGTCCAGACCGCTCAGGATGCCGATCCCCTTGAGCAGGTCCACGGCCGATACCAGGCTGCCGCTGAGACCGAACCGCTCCGCCAGGGTCTCCATGGCCGGACTCCCGCCCTCACCCCAGAGCCAGATGGCGTTGGCAGGCCGCAGCCCCCGGCGGATCCGTTCCCGGTTGACGGGATGGTCGGCCAGGACACTGTGCGCACACTCCATGAGCGGCCCCAGGGAACCCGCCTCCAGGTAACGGGCATAATATGCGGTCACATCACGATCCATATGGTCATGGGGCGGCACGGTGCTGATCTGCGGCGTCTCACCGCGGAGGATGAGCAGGTGCCGGTAGCTGATGCCGGGATAGAGGCGGATCGACCCGGTGCCGCACCTCTCCTGGATGGCCCGGACCAGGCGGGTGCCCTCGTCGCTGGAGATGTGGCCGGCGCTGTAGTCGAGCATGGTGATCGTACCATCCTCATGAAAGTCCAGCGTGACCAGGTTGCAGCGAAAGGCCAGCTCGTCGGGCCCGATCTCCACCCCCATGGAGGCGGCCTCCAGTGGTGCCCGGCCGGTGTAGCAGGAGCGGGGATCGTAGCCGAGCAGGGAGAGGTTGGCGACATCGCTGCCCGGTGGGAATCCCTCGGGCACCGTGCGGACCAGGAGCAGCTCGCCCCTGCGCGCCAGGGCGTCCATGGCCGGGGTGCGGGCGGCGGCGAGCGGTGTCCGGCCGGAGAGCTCGGGAACCGGCATATCTCCCATCCCGTCGCCGACGAGCATGACATATTTCATGGCAAGCTCCCCGCCTCAGCAGGGCTCCTCTTCCAGGAACCGGATCTTGACCGTGGGCTCGGTGACAACGGCCAGGGCGTCGATCTCGGCCAGAGCGCTCCTTACCGCCGACTCCCGGGCCGAATGGGTCCGCATGACGATGGAGACCGGCACCGACTCGCGGCGGCCCTTCTGGATCACCGACTCGATGCTGATCCCGTGCCGGCTCAGAATACCGGCGATGGCTGCCAGCACCCCGGGCTCGTCCCGGGCCGAGATCCGGAAATAGTAGGGACAGCAGAGCTCGTCCAGGGGCGTGATCCGCCGGTCCCTGATCTCGGCGGGGAGATAGGAGAGCGGCGGCACCCGGCCGACGGAACCGGCGTGGATGTTACGTGCTATATCGACCACGTCGGCGGCCACGGCACTGCCGGTGGGCATCTTGCCGGCGCCCAGGCCGTAGAACAGGACATTGCCCACCGTGTCGCCGGTGAAATGGATGGCATTGAAGGCGCCGTCGATCTTGGCCAGCAGGTGGCTCTCCGGCACCATGGTGGGATGGATGTGGGCCTCCACCGAATCACCATGGTTACGGCTGATGGCCAGCAGCTTGATCCGGCAGCCGAACTCGCGGGCAAACTCGATGTCCACCGGCTCCACCCGCGAGATGCCCTCGGTGGGGATCTCGTTGTGGGTGATGTGCATGCCATAGGCCATGGTCATGAGAATGGCCAGCTTGTGCGCCGTGTCGATGCCCTCGATGTCATAGGTGGGATCGGCCTCGGCAAATCCCTGTTCCTGGGCATCCTTCAGCACCTCGGCAAAAGGGATGCCCTCGTCGGTCATCCGGGTGAGGATATAGTTGGCCGTACCGTTCATGATTCCCATGATGGAGAGGATCCTGTTGGCCACCAGTCCCTCCTTGAGCGACTTGATCACCGGGATGCCGCCGCCGACACTGGCCTCGAAGCCGACCTCAACACCCTGCCTGGCCGCTGCGGTGAAGATATCGCGCCCCTCCTGGGAGAGCAGGGCCTTGTTGGCTGTCACCACGTGCTTGCCGGCACCAATCGCGTTCATGACAAAGGTCTTGGCCGGCTCGATACCGCCGATCAGCTCGACCACGATGTCGATCTCCGGGTCACCGATCAGGTCCGCCGCATCCCGGGTCAGCTCCACACCGGCGAACTGCGGCGGCAGTGTTTCGATATTGATGTCCGCCACCCTGGCGAGCCGGATCGACATCCCGGTCCGTTTTTCAAGGCGCTGCTGCTGGGAGAGCAGGACCTCGGCAAGACCGCTGCCCACTGTTCCAAAACCTATCAGCCCTACCTGTATCGTCTCTTTCATGGAATATCGTGTCTGCTGAATTACCGAAATAGCATTTGCCGCCGGCCCCGGAAACGGGCCGACATGACGGCTGCAGCCGGAGAGGCCGGAGGGGCCGGCCGGTTCGTACCGGCATTTTGTACTCTCTTTGCCGCCGGTTGTCAAAAAGTATGGAGTGATATTTTCATAGCTTAAAAAAGCGAG
>JALSNC010000116.1 GCA_026987195.1 Desulfobulbaceae bacterium
TCATGCCCAAAATGAAGACCAACAGGGGGGCGGCGAAACGTTTCAAGGCCACCGGCTCCGGAAAGATCAGGCGCAACAAGGCCTACAGCTCCCACATCCTGACCAAGAAGTCCACCAAGCGCAAAAGGAACCTGCGCAAGTCCGGTCTGATCACCGCCGCCGATACCAGGGCGGTGAAGCGGATGCTGCCCTACCTCTAATGCGGGATGGAGGGACGTTGTCAGGTGCCGCTTCGTAAATGTTCAGCAGCACGCCATCCGGAGTCTACACTTACCTGCACGCGCTCCCGGCTGGCCGCATAGCGGGCTATCGGAGTCTCGCTGCGCTCGCTTACCTGCCGGCCAGCCACGATCATGCACAGCTGACGAACTGCTGAACTTTTACAGAGGTCCCTGTATTTCAAGGTCATTGCGATATCGGTGACCTGTTACTCTACCCGGTACGCCGGGCACAACAATCCAATCAATGAAAACTGAAGCCAACCTGCCAGAGACTGCCGGGGGCAATTGCCGCAGGCGGAGACCATTCCGGATGCGGGTCTCTGGTTCCCGGCTTCCGGTAAACTGGAGTTGAAAGAATGCCACGTGTAACACGCGGATTCAAGGCACGCCGCAGAAGAAATAAAGTGCTGAAGATGGCCAAAGGCTACCGGGGTGGTAAGCACCGGTTATTCAGAACCGCCACCGAGGCCGTGGACCGGGCGCTCTGTTACGCCTACCGTGACCGGAGGACCCGGAAGCGGGAATTCCGTCGTCTCTGGATCACCCGGATCGGTGCAGCCGCCAAGATGAACGGCACCAGCTATTCCAGGCTGATGGGCGGCCTCCGAAAGGCCGGTGTCGAGCTGGACAGGAAGGTTCTGTCCAACCTCGCCATTGTCGATCCCCATGCCTTTGCCGAGGTGGTGAAGACTGCAGGGAACCATTCGGCCTGATCAGAGAATGGAAGCCGAACTCCAGCAGCTCCGGGAGGAGGCCCTGGCCGCCCTGGAGAAGATCACCAGTGGTGAGGATCTTGAGCCCTTCCGGGTCAAATATCTGGGCCGTAAGGGAGGGTTGATCGTCAATCTCATGCGCCGCCTCGGCAAGGTCCCCAAGGAGGACCGGCCCCGTCTCGGTCAGCTGGCCAACACCATCAAGAAGGAGGTCCAGCAGCGATTCGAGGAGAAGAAAGAGACCCTGCTCGCCGCGCCCGAGGCAGTGCACGTCGAGGTGGACCGGAGTCTGCCCGGCCGCTCTCTTCCCTTTGGCCGGCTGCATCCCGTGACCCAGGTCATGGAGGAGATCTGCTCCATCTTCGAGGGCATGGGATTTGCCGTCGCCGAAGGGCCGGATGTGGAGACCGACCATTACAACTTCGAGGCCCTCAACATTCCCAGGCACCATCCAGCCCGTGACATGCACGATACCTTCTATGTCACGGATTCGATCCTGCTGCGGACCCATACCTCGCCCATGCAGGCCAGGATCATGGAGAAGCAGGAACCACCGCTGCGCTACATCGCACCTGGCAAGGTCTATCGCTGCGATTCCGATATCACCCATACCCCCATGTTCCACCAGGTGGAGGGATTCCTGGTGGACAGGATCGTTTCGTTTGCCGATCTGAAGGGGGTCCTGACCAGCTTTATCCACCGGATGTTTTCCGATGACCTGGCGGTCCGGTTCCGGCCGAGCTTCTTCCCGTTCACCGAACCTAGTGCCGAGGTGGATATCGCCTGTGTCATCTGCGGCGGATCCGGCTGCCGGGTCTGCAAACGGACGGGCTGGCTGGAGATCCTGGGCGCCGGTCTCATCGATCCCGCCGTTCTCAGCATGGTCGGGTATGACCCTGACCGGTACTCCGGTTTTGCCTTTGGCCTGGGCGTGGAGCGGATCGCGATGCTCAAGTATGGCATCGACGATATCCGTCTCTACTATGAGAACGACCTCCGCTTTCTTGCCCAGTTCTGATTCCGGGCTGTCTGCCGACGCCAGCGATGTCCGGCGGGTCCTCCAGGAAGGCGTGTGCCAACGAGCAACAACCGGATCCCGGGGTATCCGGACCGTGCGACGACGCAGATCCTGCATTTGTTCCGGCGATGCCGCCGCTGTTGTTGTTCCGTTGCCGTGGTAATTGGAATAGTTGACCCGTTGCGGGCAACCAGTGTGCCATTAGCAGCAACATATTGCAAATATAAAAGAAACTTACGTTGCTGACAGGATAACCAATCCCATGAAGTTCACCCTCAGCTGGCTCAGTACCTTTGTCTCCATCGACGGCCTTGATGCCGCTCAGCTTGCCGATCGGCTCACCATGCTCGGCCTCGAGGTCGAGGCCGTGGAGGAGCTGTACCAGGGATTGGACGGTATCCTGACCGCCCGCGTCACCGGGGTACGCCCGCACCCCGATGCCGACCGGCTGACGCTCTGTGACGTCGATACCGGCGCCGAGACCGTGCAGGTGGTCTGCGGGGCGCCCAATGTCCGCGCCGGCCTGGTGACGGCCATTGCCCTGCCCGGTACAACCCTGCCCGGAGGGATAAAGATCAGGAAGGCCAAGGTCCGTGGCCAGCAGTCGCTGGGCATGCTCTGTTCCGCCAGGGAACTGGGACTTGGCGATGATCACTCCGGGATCATTGAACTGGATCCGGACATCGCCCCCGGCCGTTCCCTGGTCGAGGCCCTTGATCTCCATGACACCATGATCGAGATCGACCTGACCCCCAACCGGCCCGACTGCGCCAGTGTACTCGGCATCGCCCGCGAGGTGGCCGGGTTTACAGGTGCTCCCCTGCGGCAGCCGGTCACCGATGTGCCGGTGCTGCGCAGTGAGGGGGCCGACTTCAGGGTCACCATCCGCGAACCCGCGCTCTGCCCCAGGTATGCGGCCCGCCGGCTGAGTGGTGTCAGGGTCGGGCCCTCACCCTGGTGGCTGCAGCGGCAGCTGCTTGCCGTGGGTATGCGGCCCATCAACAACATTGTCGACGTGACCAACTTCGTCATGCTCGAGTATGGGCAGCCCCTGCATGCCTTTGATTTCGACCGACTCGAAGGCGGTGAGATCGTGGTCCGTCTGCCCGGGGACGAGGAAAGGAGCTTCACCACCCTCGACGGAGTGGAGCGGACCCTTCTGCCCGACATGCTGATGATCTGCGATGCCCGACGGCCCGTGGCCGTGGCCGGGGTCATGGGCGGACTGGACTCCGAGGTCACCGAGGGGACCACCGAGATCCTGCTCGAGGCGGCATGTTTTGATCCGGTGTCCATCCGGCGCACCGCCCGGCGGCTCAATCTGCCATCGGAGGCCTCCTACCGTTTCGAACGGGGCGTGGACCCCGATCTGGCGACCAGAGCCATGGAACGCGCCGTGCAGCTCATGGCGCAGGTGGCGGGTGCGCACGTCCAGCCTGCGGGCATTGACGAGTATCCCGGACGACGCGAGCCGCTGCATCTTGAACTGCGGGTCAGGCGGGTCAACGATCTGCTCGGGGTGGAGTTGAGCAGCAGCCGCATTGCCGCGTATCTCCGTTCCATTGAATTTACCGTTGACGACGAGAGCCGGGACATGCTCAGGGTCACTGTGCCCGGTTTCCGTATCGACATCGAGCGCGAGGTGGACCTGGTGGAAGAGATAGCCCGTCTGGTGGGCTACAACGAGATCCCGGTGACCCGGCCCCGGATCAGCATGGAGTATCCGCAGCGGAACGAACTGCGTATCCTGCGCCGGCAGGTCGGTGAGATCCTCACGGCCCAGGGATTCTTCGAGGCCATAAATTACAGTTTTACCGCGGAAAAACATCATGACCTGATGGGCCTTGCCGCCGATGACCCCAGGCGGAGCGTCACCCGTCTGCTCAATCCCCTGACCGAGGATCAGGCAGTGATGCGGAGCATGCTTCTGCCAGGGCTGCTGGAGAATATCCGCCGCAACATCAACTTTCAGCGGCCGGACATCCGACTTTTCGAGATCGGCAAGATCTTTCTCCAGAAGAAGGAAGGTGAACAGCCCGAGGAACGCTTCCAGGTCTGCGCTGTCATGAGCGGCAGCCGTTATCCCGGTGCCCGGCCCCTCTACTTCTCCGGCCTGGAAACGGATTTTTTCGATGTCAAGGGGGCAGTTGAAAACCTGCTGGCCGCCCTTCGGGTCCGCAGGGGTGAAGGGGGCGTTGACTTGGTTGTCGCGGCAGAGCAGGTGCAGCCCTACAGTGACAGCGACCTTGCCATGCAACTCGTTGCCGGGGGACGGGAGATCGGCAGGATCGGCCGGCTGAAGCGGAAGGTGGCCAGGGGCTTTGGTGTCAAGCAGGAGGTCTACTTCTTCGAGCTGGACCTGGAAGACCTGGTTTCGCTGCCGCGACAGGCCAGGGAGTTCAGGCCCCTGCCGCGATACCCCAGTGTCAGGCGCGATATCGCCCTGGTTGTCCCTGATGCGGTTCCAGCCGGCGACCTGCTGCAGGCCATCCATGCCCAGAAGGAAAAGTTTGTTGAATCAGCCGACATCTTCGATGTCTATCGGGGAAGGCCCATTGCAGAGGACATGAAGAGTGTTGCCCTGACCGTGACCTACCGTTCTCCGGAACAGACCCTTGATGATGAGACTGTTGACAGGATTCACCAGAAAATTGTAAATTCTCTGATGGCGACCTTTGGCGCCCGCTATCGTGAAGGAATGGAATAGATGAAGAAGAAAAAAAATGTTACCCGCAAGGAACTGGCCATCTCCGTAAACAACAAGCTGGGTGTGTCGCAGCGCAATGCGGCAGAGATTGTTGATACGGTCTTTGCCACCATGAAGAAGACGCTGATCAGTGGCGAGTCGATCAAGCTGGTCCAGTTCGGCACCCTCACCGTCCGCGACAAGGCGCCCCGCAGGGGCAGGAATCCCCGTACCGGCGAGTCCATGACCATCACCAAGCGCAAGATGGTCTCCTTTCGCCCCAGCAAGCGGCTGCGGGAACGCCTGAACCGCGACTGATCCATCGGTTGCATTCCATACTGTGGTCCGCCCCTGGACTGACGACAGCACCCCTCGTTCCATGAGCTGAACCCTGGTCGAGTAATACGGTACACGTGAAAGAGCCCACTCCCGAGGCCGTCCGGATACCGGACAAGAAGTACTTCCGGATTGGCGAAGTCAGCAGCCTGGTCGGGGTCGATCCCCATGTACTGCGATACTGGGAGACGGAGTTCAAGATCATCCGGCCGCGGCGGGCCAGGTCGAACCAGCGGCTCTACCGGCGTCGGGACGTGGAGAACCTGCTCCGGATCAGGGCACTGCTCCACGACGAAGGATATACCATATCCGGGGCAAGAAGGCTGCTGAGCGGGCGGGACGTCCGGCAGCGGCCCGGCCCCGGGGAGGACAACAGGGCGGCGACGCCCGCCGGTCGCCTGGCACTGATCCGCCGGGAACTGGAGAGCATCCTGCGGCAGTTGCGGGGTGGCAGGACACCATAGCAGCTACCTGTTCATGGCGGGCGACCCTGCCCAGCCATGACAACCTTCCATCCCGGGGCAAGAAGCTGTTGACAGCCATGCCACGGGATGCTACAACATCCCTCACGATTCGGAACGTAGCGCAGCCTGGTAGCGCACCTGAATGGGGTTCAGGGGGTCGGAGGTTCAAATCCTCTCGTTCCGACCAGCATCCAGAAGGGGACCCGGAGCACTCTGCTCCGGGTCCCCTTTTTTCGTTGTAGCCGGCGGCGGGTACGGATCAGCGGGCCATGAGCCGTTCCAGGATTACGCCCAGCTCCTCCACCTGGAAGGGTTTGACCAGGACAGCGGCAAAACCGTGCTCGCGGTGGCTGGCCAGTACCGGGTTGTCCGAGTAGCCGGAGGTGACCACCACCCTTGCCTCCGGGTCGAGACGGTGCAGCTCCCTGGCCGTCTCCTCGCCGCCCATGCCGCCGGGTACGGTCAGGTCGACGATGGCCAGGGTATAGGGGGTGCCCTCTTCCATGGCCTGGGCATATTTTTTTATCGCCTCCCGGCCATCTCCGGTCAGGGTGACCCGGAAGCCCAGGTACTCCAGCATCCTGCAGGTGGACTGTCCCACCAGCGGATCGTCATCCATGACCAGGACGCGGTCGCGGGTCACGGCCCTGGCAGGTCCCGACGACGCGGACTGCTGCGGCCGTTCCCGGGTGGCGCGGACATAAAAGATGAATTCGGTCCCCTTTCCCGGTTCCGACGTCACGGTGATGTACCCGCCGTGCCTGCGGATGATGGAGTGGCAGATGGCCAGTCCCAGGCCGTGCCCTGCTGCCTTGGTGGTGAAATAGGGGTCAAAGATCCGGCTCAGGGTATGGTCATCCATGCCGCTTCCCTGGTCACGGACCGTAACCCTGATATAGAGGCCGTCGGCAAGGGGCAGGGGATCGTGCCCATGCTTGGTGACGTTGGCGCAGGCGATCTCCAGAAGCCCGCCCGAGGGCATGGCCTGCTTGGCGTTGATCACCAGGTTCTGGATCACCTGGCTGATCTGGCCGGCATCGATGTCGGCAAACCAGAGATCCGGAGGGAAGTGGTACCTGACCGCCACCTTGCTGCCCCTGAGCACGAAGCCGGCTGACTCGCGGATGATCTCGTCGATTGCTGCCGCGCCGCGGATAGGCTCACCGCCCTTGGCAAAGGTCTGCAGCTGCCGCACCAGGTCCCGGGCCCGGACAGCCGCCTTGCGGGCCTGGCGGGCCATGTCACTGATTTCGTTTCGCTCCCTGGCCAGGGAGACCTCGATCAGGCTCAGGTTGCCAAGGATGGCGGTGAGGATGTTGTTGAAGTCGTGGGCAATGCCGCCGGCAAGCACGGCCAGGGATTCCAGTTTCTTGCTTTTGATCACCTCGGCCTCGAGCAGGACCTGGCGGGTGATGTCGCTGAAGACCAGAACCACCCCCACGGTGGCTCCCCGGGAGTCCAGAATGGGCGCACCGCTGTGGGAGATGTGGCGCCGGCACGCATCGCGGTCGATGAGCAGGACCTGGTGTTCCTTGCAGACGCGCCTGCCGCCCTCCATCACCCGCTGCACCGGATCGGGGCAGGGGCGTCCTGAATCCGCGGCCACGGTGTGAAAGACCTCGGTCAGCGGTCTGCCGAGGGCCTCTTCCTGGGACCAGCCGGTCAGCTCTTCCGCGGCCCGGTTGAGCAGAACCACCCTGCCGCCGGTATCGGTGGTGATGACGCCATCGCCTATGGAGCGGAGGGTGACATCGAGTCGTTCCTTCTGTTCGGCCAGCTTCTCCTCCGCCTCTTTACGCTTGGTGATATCGAGAAGCGTACCCTCCATGTACCGCTCTCCCTCCGGGGTCGTGATCATCCGGGCGGACATCCTGACAAGAAAGGTCGAGCCGTCCTTCCGGTACATCCTGGTCTCGAAATCGGTCACCGGTCCCTGGCGGAGAAGCGTCAGCAGGCGGGACCGGTCCCCGGGGTTGACGTAGAGCTGGCGTGCTATGTCGGTGACCGAGCTGATCAGCTCTTCGGGATCTGTATAGCCGTGCATCCGGGCCAGGGCGGGGTTGCAGGCCAGGAAGCGCCCGGCGGGCGTGGTCTGGAAGATACCGTTGAGGGAGTTTTCGAAAATGGCCCGGTACTTGTTTTCCGCCTGCCGCAGCTCCTCGATCTTCTGCTCCACCATCTGCTCCAGGTGACTCTGGTAGCTGGCCAGTTCCTCTTCATAGGCAAGCCGCTGCAGGGCACCGGCCAGGATGCCGGCCGCAGTGGTGAGCATGTCCCGGTCCTCCTTTTCCTGTCTGAGACTGTCCGGCACATGGAGACAGATCAGGCCCAGCATACGGCTGCCGGCCCGGATGGGGATGCAGTAGTGGCCATGGGGCGACATATCCGGGAACCGGGTGGTATGGCGGGGATCGTCGGAGGTGGTGAAGATGATCTCGCGGTGGGCAAAGGCATGGCCGCAGAGGCACTGGCCCGGTCGGATCCGGCTGCATTGGCGCAGTTGGCCGGCCGTGAAGTTGTGGTGTGCCCGCAGGATGAGGAGCGAGCCATCCCCGGATGCGAGGAAGATGGCGCCCCAGTTCTCGATCTGCAGGAAGTTGCAGGAGAGCAGGGAGCTGAGGGTGTCCTGCAGGAGATGGTCCACGCTTCCGGCATGCAGGGACAGCCTGAGGAGGGAGGTGATGAGCTGCCGCCGCTGGCCGTCGATGAAGGACTGGCGGCTGGACTGCTCGAACATCTCCTCCAGGAGCCGGACCTTGCGCCTGAGCCTGTCGATTTTATCTGGATCGCTGCCCATCCGCCGACTCCCTGCCGGAACCCTCGGCAAAGTGAATGCTGAATTCGCAGGTCATGTCACCCCGCCGCTGGCAGCGTGTCTGCCGGCAGCGGATGGGAACGTTGTAATACTCGGCCACGCCCTCGATGAGTCCCTCCACCAGCCGGCAGAGCATCCGTTCCGATGTATAGCGGAGCAGCAGGGTATCCGGCCCGGTGTCCCGGCAGGTGAAGTCGGGTACCTGTGCATCCTTGTAGAGTTTTTTCACCTCCACCAGGTGGACCATGCCGGTGAACTTGAGAAAGTCCTTGGGATGGTGAAAGGGCGCAAAGAAATCCGGGTAGCGATCCGCCATCCGCGGGATGGCGAACCGGCCGAAGTCACGGTAGAAGTCATCCACCGGCAGGTGGCCTGCGGCTGCGGCCTGCCTGACGATCTCGTGGAAGTCCTCGTCCGGGTAGGTACCCGGCGCGACCATGAGCAGCGGCTCGCCGGTTTTCAGGTTGCAGCGGGCCAGCAGACGTTCATACGCCTCCTCACCATGGTTGCTGGCAATGTAGTCCTCCAGCAGGTTGAAGATGATTCCTTTCATGGTCGATGATCAGATTCTGGCCGAGGCTTTGAAAAGTGTAAGGATATCTGATAAGTACGATAAATGAGGTATTATTACAAGAGGTTTTGCAGTCCCGGCGCCAGAATCTGACAAAAATCTCACTTTGCCGGAAGCCGACGGCTGGCGGTTTTTGTGGAGTTATTGGCAGTGATGTGCAATAACCTGCAGATAATAAAATATTTATGCGATACCCTGCTTCAGGTTCTGATGGCGTCGCAAAAAGTCCGATCTACTGCGCTGTAGCGGGTACGGCCAATGCTCGACGTGCTCCATGTACGCCTCCGCTTGGCCGACACCGCTACGCCTTGTATATCGAACGTTTATGCTTGGCCATCTTTAGAGTGTGATGGACTTTTTATGAGTCCATCATGTTCTGAATTGCGGGAAAAATGTCAGCCCGCGGCGGAGAGGCCGGCGTGCTCTTCATGCCTGGTTATGGCGGCGGGGGATTACGGGCGGGTGTTGTTGAGCCGGTGGATGTGGGCCAGGACGTCTTTGGCCGCAAGCGGCGGGCAGATATGGAAGCCCTGCACGGTCTCGCAGCCGAGCCGGGCCAGTTCTTCCAGGATCGCCTTCTGTTCGACACCTTCGGCAATGGGCCTGAGCCCCAGGTTGTTGGCGAGATCGATGGTGGCCTTGACGATGACCATGTCGTTTTCATCCCGGAGCATGTCCATGACAAAGGTCTTGTCGATCTTGAGCTCGGTGGCCGGAAGCTGTTTGAGATTGGAAAGGGACGAGTAGCCGGTACCGAAATCGTCGACCGCGAACTGGATGCCGAGGCTGTGCAGGTCTTCGATGATCCGGAAGGCCCGGGCCGGATCGGCCATCATGCTGCTTTCAGTGATCTCCAGGGTGATATCGGCGGCATTGACCTGCCATTTGGCCAGCAGGTCCCTGACCTGGGTGTAGGTCTCGGAATCGTGCAGGTTCTTGGCCGACAGGTTGATGGCGATGGGGATGTGGTGCCCGGCCTGCTGCCAGTGGTGGAGCTGGGCAAAGGCGCTGTCCAGGACCCAGTAGGTGAGCGGCCTGATCAGGCCGGTCTGTTCGGCAACCGGTATGAAGTCGTCGGGCAGGAGCAGACTCCCCTGTTCCGGCTGCTGCCAGCGGACCAGGGCCTCCACCCCGCAGACCCGGTTTTCGACCAGGGAGAATTTGGGCTGGTAGTAGAGGACAAGCTGATCCTTCTCCACGGCCTTGCGCAGGTCCACGGTCAGCATCAGCCGGTCCATGGAATGCTGGTCCTGCTCGGCATCATAGACCGCATAGTTGCCCTCGCACCGCTTGGCCTCATACATGGCGATGTCGGCATGCTGCAGCAGGGTATCACTGTCCAGGCCATGCTCGGGGTACATGGCGATGCCGATGCTGATGTCCAGGTGCAGGTCATTGCCTTCGATCTGGAAACTCTCTTCCATGGCATGGACGATCTTTTCAGAGATGGCCGCTGCCTTCTCCAGGTTGACGCCGGGCAGGACCACGGCGAATTCGTCGCCGCCGAGACGGGAGATGGTGTCGGACTCGCGGATACAGCTTCGCAGGCGCGGGGCGATGAGCTGGAGTACGTAGTCACCGTAGTAGTGCCCCAGTGTATCATTGATCTCCTTGAACCGGTCAAGGTCCATGAGCAGGACGGCAATGGGGCTGTTGTTTCTTCTGGCATCGAGAATGGCCTGGTCGATCCGTTCATGGAGCAGGGCCCGGTTGGGCAGGTCGGTAAGCTCGTCGTGCAGGGCCCGGTGGCGTTCTATCTCGGCTGCCTTCTGGAGTTCTTCGATGGATAGCAGGCTGAGGCGAACCACGGTGGCCACGAAGATGGAGCCGCCGAACAGGACCAGGGAGACCATCAGCTCGATGAACGGCACCGTGGAGTGGGTGAGGAGAAGATAGAGATAGCTGAAGTAGCCGATGATGAAGAAGAGGATGAATCCACCCAGGATCCGCCAGGCCGTGAAGTGGTGTTCCGCCTTCCGGCAGATACGGTGGGTCGGCAGCAGCGCGATGAGCAGCCCGATAATCCCTGCGGCAACAAAGAAGATGGCAAAGGATTTCATCATGACAACGGCTGGCTGCTCATCTGGCTGTTCTCTTTCCAGGCCTGGATACGTTCCGTACAACTCCACTTTCAGATTACATAATCATACTGGATGGGAAAAATAAAATAAAATGATTTATACCACAATGGCTGTCTGACTCCCGACCCCGGGCCACGATATTGACTGTGGTCATCCAGGCCTTCTGGTGGCAGGGCCGGCACCTGCCGGGGCAGGAAAATACCCGGGCCTGCAGAAAAGGGTTGCAGGAGATTTCCGTCATGTTTATAAATTAGTTATTATTCCCAGAAACTAACAATCGATGGAGGTACACAAAATGACGGACAGGCGTGATTTCCTCAAGACCTCTGCTGCGGCAGCGACTATCCTGGCACTGGGAACGGCGGGCACCTCCGTTGCCGCTGACCGGCCAGTCTACAGCGGGATCGTCTATACCAGCGAGAATCCCGGCCAGTGGGCAAAGAAGGTGGCCAGCCATGCGCCGCAGGTCACCGTCGACGGCGACCGCGTCACCATTGTCACCAGGCATCCCATGTCGGCGGCCCATTATATCGTCCGCCATACCCTGGTCCTGGCCGATGGCACAGTGGTGGGGGGCACCACCTTTTCTCCCACGGACAAGCCCGAGTCCAGCTATACCCTGCCGGCAGGCTACAAGGGCAGGGTCTATGCCACCAGCTTCTGTAACAAGCATGATTTCTGGCTGACCGAAACTGCTGTCTAGGTGGGACGAGAGCAAGGGGCCGGGCGGATGCGGCCACCGCCGGGCCGGGGGCCATGCCTGCGGGCATGGCCTTTTTTTGTGTCGTTTCTCTCTGATTGGTGATATTTTCATAACAGAAAAACAGCCGGCCGCCATCTGCCCGGCGCGGAGCAGGGTATCCAGGTATACGTTCCAGGGCACATGTCCCGCTTTTCCGGGGCAGGCCCAACCGTGGCGGCAGACCGGCATTGTTCCCAATCGCCTGACTTCAGGAACCGATGATCCATTTCCTGCAGCGGCGCGGAGGGTCGTGGCATCAGGGCGGCCCGCGCCGTATCATCCTCCTCATCTGCGTCTCCACATTCTTTCTGCTGCTGGCCGTGGCCGCCGGCGGTGACCGGGCCGTGCAGATCATCAACGGCAACAGGCAGCGGGCCACCACCAGCCACCTGGTTTTCGAGGTCAATGACTTCATTGTCCATCACTTCACCCGGGCTGCGGAGGAACTGGCCTCTTCCCGGCAGGTCAGGGAGGTCTGCACCGGAGGGACCGATGTGGACAACCCCCGCCTTCTGCAGGTGCTGAGCACGGCCAGGAAAGTCCTGGGCGCCTCCATAGTCTATGTCCTGGACCGTTCCGGCACCGTTGTCGGCTGTTCGCCCTATGGCAACGGCCAGACACTCACCGGCAGAAACTATGCCTTTCGTCCCTATTTCACCCGGGCCCTGGCCGGAGAACCTTTCCAGTATCCCGCCGTCGGCGTGACCACGGGCCGGCGCGGCCTCTATTTCAGTGCCCCGGTTCACGGCGCCTCCGATACTGCCTCTGCCGGCGTCCTGGTCATAAAGATCGGCATGGAGGTCGTGGACTCTTTTTTTTCCGCCATCAGTGACAAGCTCGACGCCATGCTGCTTTCCCCGGAGGGGATCGTCTTTGCCGCCACCCGGAAGGCATGGCTGTTCCACAGTGCCCTGCCCGTGAAGCCGGGCACCCTGGCACGGCTGAAGGAGAGCCGGCAGTTCAGTGACCATATCCTCGAGCCGCTGCCCTTTGTCCTGGACAGCAAGATCGTCACCCATCAGGGGAACAGGTGGCTGGTGGACCTGCAGCCGGTCAACCTCGAGGGATGGCGGGTGGCTTCCCTGCAGCCGGTTCCCTATCCGTGGAGCCTGGTCCTGATCCTGGGGAGCGGTATTGTCTTCACGGCCCTGGTCCTGATCAACATGACCCTCTATTCCTTCAAGGAACAGCGGCTGGCCGCGGAGATCCGGGCGGGCAGGAAACGTTCCACCCTGGCCGAGGCGGCCCGGCTCGACATGGCCCGTGAACTGGAGGCCATCTTCAGCGCCAGCCTGGTGGGCATCGTCCTGGTGCGACACGGCCGGATCGTCAATGTCAATGACTGCATGTGCAGGATGCTCGGCTACCGAAGGGAGGAGATCATGGATGGCGATATCCGTATCTTTTTCCCCAGTCGCTCCTCGTTCCGCCGTTTTGTCCAGAAGTATGCCAGGGAACTGGCCCGGCGGAACCTGGAACAGATCGAGTATACCCTGCGGCGAAAGGATTCCGCCCTCCTGACCTGTCTGCTGAGCGGCCAGGCCATAACCCCGTCCGATCTCTCCCGGGGCGTGGTCTGGGTGGTGGAGGACATCACCCGCCGCAAGGCGGTGGAACGGGAACTGGAAGAGGCCCGTCGTCAGGCCGAGGCCGCCAGCCGGACCAAGAGCGAATTTCTGGCCAACATGAGTCACGAGATCCGTACCCCCATGAACGGGATCATCGGCCTGACCAACCTGGTCCTGGAGGGCGAACTGTCACCGGTCCAGCGCCATCACCTGGAGCTGGTGAGAAAGTCGGGCCGCCGTCTGATGTCCATCATCAATGACATCCTCGATTTCTCAAAGATCGAGGCCGGCCGCCTTGAACTTGTGCACCAGCCGTTTTCCCTCCACGAGACGGTGCAGGAGGCCGTCTCCACCCTCAGTGTCCAGGCCAGGGAGAAGGGGCTTGTTCTGGACAGCGAGATAGACGACGATGTACCCGATCTGCTCGTCGGTGACCAGAGCCGGCTGCTGCAGGTCATGATCAACCTGGTCGGCAATGGTGTCAAGTTCACCCGTGAGGGCACGGTCCTGCTGCGCGTCGGGGTGCAGAACCGGCAGGATGATGGCCGGGTACTCCTGCTCTTCGAGGTGCTGGACACCGGCATCGGCATCGAAAACGAGATGCAGGATACCATCTTCGAGGCCTTTGCCCAGGCTGATTCCTCCCATTCCCGGAAATATGGGGGGACAGGGCTCGGTCTCTCCATCTCCCGTCAACTGGTGCGGCTCATGGGGGGGGACCTCTTTTTTGATTCCGATCCCTGCCAGGGAACCAGGTTCTACTTTTCCGTCCCCTTTGCCCTGGCCGGCAGCGGGCAGGACCCGGCCGGCTCCCGCCCGCTGGTGCCGGACCAGGACCCGGAGCCGTCCGGCGGCGGCAACGGCGGGAATGGCCATATCCTCCTGGCCGAGGATGAGTTCATCAATACCACCCTGGCCCAGGCCCTGCTGACCCGGGCCGGGTTCCGGGTCACTGCCGTCACCAGCGGCAGCCAGGCGGTGCAGGCCTGGCAGGCGCACCGTTTCGACTGTATTCTCATGGATATTCAGATGCCGGAGATGGACGGGTACGAGGCAGTGGCCAGGATCCGGGAACTGGAGAAAGAGCGCGGGACCCGGGTGCCGATCATCGCCATGACCGCGCATGCCATGCCCGATGACCAGGAGAGATGCCTCAGGGCGGGGATGGACGACTATATCTCCAAGCCCATTGACAGCCAGACCCTGCTCTCCCTGCTGCGGAAACATCTTGCAATGGCGGAGGATGCCGGTCGGGGGGAGGTGACATGAGGCGGTTTTTCCTGCTGCTTGCGTTTGTTGTCCTTGTCGTCGGGGCCGCCATTCTCCTGACCCGTCACCTGCGGCCCCGGGTGGCGCTTACCGACTATGTGCCCGCCGACAGCCCGGTGGTGCTGGAATGGCGGGATCCTGCCGGGGCCCTGGCCTCCTTCCGCAGCACCAGGATGGGGCGCTGTCTGGAGGAGATCGACTGGCGCGGTGTCCTGCGGGGGATCGGCGTGCCGGGGGAACGTATCGGCGGGCTGACGCACCGGTTGAGGCCGGTGGCGGAGTTTGCCCATGGCCCGGTTTTTGCCGAGCTTTTCGGGGGGGATGTTGTTGCCGCACTCCTGGCCGGGGATGGTAATGACCCGGCTGCCGGGCTGGGGGAAGATCTTGTGCTCCTGGCCCGGCCCAGGCATGGCACCGCTGCGGGCCGCCTTGTCGGCCTCCTCCTGCAGAGGGGCTGGGCGCGCAGGGCCGGTGCCTACCAGGGGGTCGATCTCTACCGGCTGCGCACCATGCTCAATCCGGAGCCGTGGTTCCTGGCTGTGCGCGACGATCTGCTGGTCATGGCTCCGGCCGTGACATCGGTGCGGCGGTGCCTGGACCTGGTTCTGGCCCGCATGGTCAGGGAGAAGACCGGCATGGGAGGCAACAGGACCTATCTGCGCCTGAAAGGGCGGGCCCGCGGGCTGGATGATTTTTTCCTCTACCTGGACATGGCCTCGCTCAGGTCTGCATTCAAGGCCCATGGTGGCGCTCTTCCTCCTGCAGGGGCCGAAGGCGGTGCCACTGCCCTGGCCGCCACGGGCAGGGGAGTGCGCACGGCTGTTTTTTTCCACCAGCCATTTAATGATGTACAGCAGTTCACCTCCATAGTAGAATTCGACACCAGCAGCCTGGCGCCGTTTCAGGCCACCATCTACAGCCGGCCGCCGATGGAGAACCGCGCGATCGTCAACATGCCCGCCGACCTGCTGGTCTACTTCTGGACCAACTGGCTCGACCTGCCGGACTGGTGGCATTCGACGCTCAGCAGGAGCACAGGTTCGGAGCGGGAGACGGCACGCCGCTTTGCCGCCTGGGTGGATCAGGTCACCGGCAGGGATATGGACACGGTGCTGCAGATGTTCGGCCGGGAGTTCGGGTTCAACGTGGCCGAGATCATCACCTCCGGTTTTTTCCCGGTTCCCCGGATCTGTCTCTGTGTGGAGATGGCCAGACCCGCCGCTGTCAGGTCGATGCTGGAGGAGATGCTCAAGGGAGTGCCCCGACGACAGGAGACGATCAATGGTGTGCCGGTGGTGTCGATCATGGCCGCCGGCGGACTGATGCAGCCTTCCTATGCCCTGCTCGACCGCTACCTGGTCCTTGCCGACGGCCGGGATCAGCTCGAGGCCATTCTGCATCCCGCAGGGAAGATGCTGCTCGATGATCCTGATTTCAGAAAGGTGGACATGGGGCTGCTTGACAACAACAACCTGGTCGCCTTTGCCCGCACCGCCTCCCTGATGGACGGCATGAAGGAACTGGCGTCCTGGCTGGGCACCATGGTGGCGATCCGGGACGAGGAGTCCGCGGCTGCCAGCAAGGTGCTCATCGACAAGGTGGTGCTGCCCGTTCTCGAGAGCATGAAGATGTTCCGGGCCGCCGGGGTGCGCAGTTATACCGCTCCCGGTGAGCTGGTTCTACGCTCGACACTGCTGACCGGGCCGTGACAGGGTGTGGCCGTGTACGCGTTCACAGGGACCGCACGGAGTCTTCGCTTGCCTCTTTGCACGGTCGTGCCTGCCCGCACAGGTAGGCTATCGGAGTCTCCCTGCGGTCGCGTACCTGCGGTCAGGCACGCCTGCACAGGTAAGCGCAGACTCCGAATCTGCGGCCCCTGAGAGCGCGTACACCATTGTGCCCGGAAAGACCGATGGTTCGTCATCCCGGGAGGGGGTAGGGATTCAGGCATAAACCGCCATGCATCCGGGGGTGCGGCAATTCAGGAAAATCAGGAGGTTACCATCGTCTTGCCGCTGCAGGCAGGGGGCTGCCCTGTCTCGTGGCACCTGGTTTTCTGGTAAAGCTGTTGCCGATAATGGCGTATATGTTCCTGTATTGAGGGGTCCATGGAGAAACTGGTTGCCGAACTGAAGGAAATCATAGATTTCAAGGAGACCACCGAGGTGGGAGATATTGTCCTCATCGTGGCCAGGGAGCCGCAGATCCTGGTCTATGCCCTGGTCACGGGCATCGAGCGGGACACCTCCCGCCGGGACGAGTGGTGGCACGTGGAGATGCGGCTTCTCACCGTACCTGTGCAGCCGGTGACCTGGACCCTGCGCATGGCCCAGTTCACCGGCCAGGAGATCTTCACCATGGGTGGGGAACAGCGTTTTGTCAAGGCGGTACGCTTCCCGGAGCGACCCGGCAGGGAGACACCGTCCCGCGACGGTGCGGTTGCGGGCAGGCCCGTTTCCGGCAAAGGCAGGTTGCGCATTGTCAAATGATGATGGCGTTGACAAAAAAGTCCGATCTGCTGCGCTGCAGCGGGTACGGCCAATGCCCGACGTACTGTAAGCGCCCACAGGAGCCGCACGGAGTCTTCGCTTACCTGTGTATCGAACCTTTATGCTGAGCCATCTTTAGAGTGTGATGGACTTTTTGCAAGTCCATCGGGTGATGGTAAAAATGTTTGTATTTCAAAGTGGTTGTCGGTAGCGGTGGACTGTTGCAGATGAAATGGCAGGAGCGCAGGATACAGGTCGACAACCGGTGTGGCGTGCATGGCCGGGTTGCCGCCAGGCTGGCCGAACTGGCCCGGGAGGGCGATGTCTCTCTTCAGATCGTCTGTACATCGGGCACCGTGGACTGCGCCTCCATCCTGGAGGTGTTGAGCATGGCCCT
Organism: Desulfobulbaceae bacterium; assembly: GCA_026987195.1. Taxonomy (GTDB): domain Bacteria; phylum Desulfobacterota; class Desulfobulbia; order Desulfobulbales; family Desulfobulbaceae; genus DRKI01. The sequence goes on from JALSNC010000116.1 coordinate 17,371, forward strand.
TGTCCGCGGCACCGAGGTGACGGTCAGGGTGCGGGGCAGCAGGGCCGAGGCCGTGCTGGACGCGGTCCAGGAGCTGCTGACCCGACAGGATGATCCGTAAGATGGGCCGCTTTCGTGACAGAGCGGGAGGCGGGGCCGAGCCGAGGACGCTGTATGGCATTGCCGCTTCACCGGGCATCGTGGTGGGCCGGATCCTGGTCCTCAAACGCAGGACCCGCAGGGCCGGCCGCTACCACCTGCCGCCGGAACTGGTCGAGCAGGAGGTGGAGCGCTTCCGCCGGGCCGCTGCCCGGGCGGAACGTGAACTGCAGGACCTCCGCCAGGCCCTGGTCCGTGACCTGGCCGATTCCCTCTCCATCATCGATTCCCATATCCTGATGGTCAAGGACAGGATGATCCTGGAGCGTACCGTGGAGATCATCCGCCGTGAGCAGGTGAATGCGGAATGGGCACTGGCCAGGGCCCTGCAGAGGATCAAACACCGGTTCGACCGCATCGCCGACCCCTATATCAAGGACCGCTACGAGGATGTCAAGTACGTGGCCGACAGGGTCTTCGGTCTGCTGGCCGGCCGGGAGTCCGATCCCCTGGCCGACGTGGACGAGGGGGTCATCGTGGTGGCCCATGATTTTTCACCCGAGGACACCATCCGCATGAGCTCGGAAAAGGTGCTCGGTTTCCTCACCGAAAAAGGGGGACTCACCTCGCACACCGCCATCGTTGCCCGTTCGCTTTCCATCCCCGCGGTGGTCGGTCTCGAACAGGTGACCCAGCTCTGCGCCACCGGTGACACCCTGATCCTGGACGGCTTTTCCGGCCGTGTCTATCTCAATCCCACCCCGGACCAGGTTACGCAGTACCGGGAATATGAACGGCAGCACAAGGCCTTTTCCGACGAAGTCGCCTATTACATCCATCTCTCCTCCGAGACCCTGGACGGGATGACGGTGCGGCTGGCCGCCAATATCGAGATGCCCGACGAGCTGCAGGCCGTGCTCCGTTACGGGGCGGAGGGGATCGGTCTGTTCCGGAGCGAGTTCGACTATTTCCAGCGGGAGCAGGCCCCGGACGAGGAGATGCTCTATGCCACCTACCGTGAGCTGGTCAGTGTTCTTGCTCCCATGCCGGTGACCATCCGCACCCTTGACGTGGGGGGTGACAAGTTCGTGGACAAGCTCCCCTCGGCCATGGTCTGCCCGGATCAGGAACGGAACCCGGCCCTGGGCCTGCGCTCCATCCGTTTTTCCCTGCGTGAGCCGTCCCTGCTCAAGACCCAGTTCCGGGCCATGCTCCGGGCCTCGGTTCATGGCCGCCTCCGGATCCTGCTGCCGCTGATCACCTCCCTCTCCGAGCTGCAGCGGATCAGGGCCATGCTCGCCAGGGTGATGGAGGACCTGGAACAGCGGGCCATCGCCTTTGACCGCCACGTGGAGGTCGGGATCATGATCGAGGTGCCCAGCGCCGTGATCATGGCCGATGTGCTTGCCGGGGAGGTGGACTTTTTCAGTATCGGCACCAATGATCTGATCCAGTATTCCCTTGCCATCGATCGCAGCAACCAGTATGTGGCCCACATGTACGAGCCCTTTCACCCGGCTGTTCTGCGGATGATCCGGCAGACCGTGGAGGCCGGTCACGCCCGGGGCATCGAGGTCTCCATCTGTGGCGAGATGGCTGGTGACATGATCTCTACCCCGGTCCTGCTCGGCCTGGGTGTGGATGAGCTTTCCATGCGTCCCTCGGCCATCCCTTATGCCAAGCGACTTCTCAGACGTTCCACCTCCGGACAACTGGCGGAGCTGGCCCGGGATGTCCTCCGGTGCCGGGATGGCGGCGAGGTCAGGAATTTTCTCACCGGCTATCTGCCCCGTCATTATCCCGAGGAGTTCGGCAGCTGATGAGGGAGCGGGAACTGATCGCGTGTATAGCCGCGGCAACGGCCGGAGCCGGAAATGGTATTCTGCAGGGCATCGGCGACGACTGCGCGGTGATCGAAAAGGAGGCGGGCCGGGTCTGGCTGCTGACCATGGATGCCCTGGTGGAGTCGGTGCATTTCAACCCTGCCTGGCATCCGCCGGAACTGCTGGGGCGCAAGGCGGTCTCGGTCAATGTCAGCGATGTGGCGGCCATGGGGGGTGAGCCCGGTTTTCTTCTCCTCTCCCTGGCCCTGCCGCCGGGGCTGGATGACACCTGGATCTCCGCCTTCGTGGCCGGCTTCACCTCGGCCTGCGACGATTATGGCTGCCGGCTGGTGGGGGGAGACACCGTGGCCAGCCCGGCCGGGATCTCTCTCAGTGTCACCGCCGTGGGCGAGGCCGCCGCGGACAGGGTCATCTATCGCTCCGGCGCCCGGCCCGGGGACACGGTCTGGGTCAGCGGGCCGCTGGGGCTGGCCGCCGCCGGCCTGGACCTGCTGAAGGCTGGACTGGGCAGGAAGGAAGCGATCCTGCAGCCCCTGCTGGATGCCCATCTTGATCCGCGGGCCAGGACCGGTCTCGGCCGGGTGCTGGCCGAATCCGGCTTGGTCCACGCGATGATGGATCTCTCCGATGGCCTGGCCACGGACCTGGCCCATATCTGCCGCCAGAGCAGGGTGGGGGCCCGGGTCCGGGCCGACCGGCTGCCGCAGCACCCGGCCCTGGCACGGGCGGCAGCCCTGCTGGCACGGGATCCGCTGGCCTGGATGGTCTCCGGGGGTGAGGATTTCGAGCTGCTCTTCACCACCGCGGCCGGGGATGCGGAGGCGCTGGAGCGGCTGGTTGCCGCATCCGGGCACCGGGTCCATGCCGTGGGCATGATCAGTGAAGAAGAGGGCGTTTTCCTGGAGAGGCCCGCCACAGGGGGCGCCACGGGGCGTGAGGAAGATATCGCATTTCAGGGCTACGAGCATTTTTCCACGGGAGGCGGTGACTGAATCATGCTGCTCAACACCCTGTTCAGGCACTGGTCGTACCGGCTGTTCGCGCCGGGCACCATGCTGCGCCAGACCTACGAGGCCTTCAAGCGGCTCCTGGTCTTCGATGGCCAGTGCCACGACCTGATGGCCGAGTTCGAGGTCCTCTACCATGACGGCAGACGGGAGGATTTTGCCGCCATCCGTGACCGTTACGACCGGTTTGCCCGGGCCGTCTCCGGCATGATCGACGCCCTGGAACAGCTCAGCCCCACCGAGGCCGAACCGCTGCGTGAGTATTTCGTCAAGTTCGACTTCTATGTCCGCTTCCTGCTCGCACCACCGGAGCAGTTCATCATCCCGCCCTTTGTCGTGGATCTCACCCTTTTGCCGGAGCCGGAACTCGCCGGCAACAAGGCCCATAATCTTGCCCGCCTCCGCCATGAGCTGGGGGCCCCGGTTCCGGCCGGCTTCTCCATCACCACCACCGCCTTTTTCGACCTGATCGAGGAAAACGGTCTGCGCGCTCCCATCGACGAACTGCTGGCGGCCATTGATATCGAACAGCCCCGTTCCCTGGCCCGGATCTCGGAACAACTGGTGGCCATGGTGCGCGGCGCGGTCATTCCCCGGCGGGTCCGGGAGCGGATCCTGGCTGCCTGGGACCGGATGGAAGAGCAATGCGGCGGTCCGGTCCGGGCGGCGGTCCGCTCGTCGGCCGTCAGTGAAGACAGCGAACATTCCTTTGCCGGTCAGTACCACACGGTCCTTGGCGCGGACCGGGAGTCCATTCTGGAGAGCTACCTGGAGGTGGTGGCCTCAAAGTATACTCCCGAGGCCCTTCTCTATCGGATCACCCTGGGGCTTGCCGACGAGGAGGCACCCATCGCCGTCCTGGTCCTGGCCATGGTGGAGGCGGCGGTCAGCGGTATCGTCTATACCAGCGAGCCGGTGGCCGGGCAGGACCGGCTGGTCATCCACTGTGTGCATGGTCTGGGGGAGGCCCTGGTCGGCGGTGCGGCCAGTCCGGATATCTTTTTCCTGGACCGGCAGCGGCTGGAGGTGATCGGCCGCCGGCAGGGCCGGGAGCAGGTGCCATCGGAGGGAGCAAAGGCACGGCAACAGGCGCCGGCAGAGCCGGGCCGCCTGGCCATCACCGATGCCCGGGCCAGGGAACTTGCCGCCTGGGGCATACGCATCGAGACCCTGTTCGGTACGCCCCAGGATATCGAGTGGGCCATCGATACCAGGGAACATCTCTTTCTCCTTCAGGCGCGGCCCCTGCGCAGCGAGGTGGCGGACCAGGAGACGGACGCCCCGGTGCCGACCCCGGAACCCCTGCTCGCCACGGGCTCCAGGGCGGCCGGCGGTGTTGCCTGCGGCCGGGTTTTTCTTTCTGAAGGTCGTGACCTGCGGGAGATCCCCGAGGGCTCGGTCCTGGTGATCCGTAACACCCCGCCCTCCCTGGTACGGGTCATGACCCGGCTGGCGGCGGTGGTGGCGGAGCGGGGATCCTCGGCCGGCCATTTCGCCACCGTATGCCGCGAGTTCGGCGTTCCCCTGATCGTCGATGCGGCCGATGCCACCCGGATCCTGCACCACGGCGACCTGGTAACGGTGGACGCCGGCCGGGTGGCGGTCTATCCGGGCCGGGTGGAGGGGTTGGTCAGGCAACGGGCCACAGAGGAAAACCGCAGGGAGTTGCCCTACTTCAGGAAACTGGGCGCGATCCTCAGTTTCATCACGCCGCTCAATCTTCTCGATCCCCGGTCCCCGGAGTTCAGGCCGGTGTCCTGCCGTTCCCTGCACGACATTGTCCGCTATGTCCACGAACGCGCCGTCCAGGCCATGTTCGCCATCGGCGACCGGTCCCATGGCGGACCGGCCCGGCGGCTGGAGAGCGAACTGCCCCTGGAGGTCTATCTCCTGGACGTGGGCGGCGGTATCCGCAATCACGGCGGCCAGGGGCCTGTCAGTCTGGAACAGGTCTGCTCGGTCCCCTTTCTCGCCCTCTGGCGGGGCCTCAGTCATCCGGACGTGGATTGGCAGAACCATGCCCATTTCGACTGGAAGAGTTTTGACGACGTGGCCCTGGCCGGCGGGGTCGCCACCAGAAAGGGTGGCGATTATGCCTCCTATGCGGTCATCGGCAGCGATTACCTGAATCTCAATATGCGCTTCGGCTACCATTTCACCCTGGTCGATGCCCTCTGCGGTGGCGACGCCAGGGCCAATTACTGCCAGTTCCGGTTCGCCGGTGGCGGCGGCGACTACACGGGGCGCTCGCGGCGGATCGATTTTCTCCGGATCATCCTCACCCGGCTGGGCTTTGAGGTCGATGTGCGGGCGGATCTCCTCGATGCCCGGGTCGCGGATATCGACTGTGCCGACCTCTGCCACATGCTCGACATGCTGGGCCGTCTGCTCGGCACCACCAAGCTCATGGACATGGTCCTGCGGGAGGGAGTGGATGTGCGGGCCTGTGTCGAGGAGTTCTTTGCCGGCCGTTACAGCTTTTCCTCCCTGGACGGGCGCGCCGGGGGAGGGGAGTGAGTTGCCGTTAGCGGCGCACCGTTACTGAACCACAACCAGGAGCACGACCTTTCATGTATCAACTGACCTGGATCACCGACCACCTGGCGGTGGGCTATGCGCCCATGTCCTATGCCGAGCTGGACTCCATCAGGGAGCAGGGTATCACCGCCATCGTCAACCTGTGCGGTGAGTATTGCGATCTGCACGAGATCGAGGAAAAGTCGGGATTCGAGGTCTATTTTCTGCCCATTCCCGACGAGTGCGCCCCGGATATGGAGTCCATGGAAAAGGCCCTGGAATGGCTGGACGAGGCCATCTACCTGAACAAGAAGGTCCTGGTCCACTGCCGGCACGGTCACGGACGGACCGGCACCTTTGTCTCCGCCTACCTGCTGCGGCGCGGCCTGGGCCTCAAGCTGGCCGAGAAGACCCTGAAGGGGACCCGGGCCGGGCCCACCAATTACAGCCAGTGGAAACTGCTGCGCAAGTATGGCAAGAAGGAAGGGAAGCTCACCCTGGCCGAGCCGAAGATCGCCAACCGGCCCACCGTGGACCTCTCACCCTGGACCAGCGAGTACGCCTCCCTGGTGCAGGAGGTGGATCACCGGCTCCGTGAGGCTGGTGTGGAGGTTGCTTGCGGCCGTGACCGGGACGATTGCTGCCACGAGCCTTTTGACCTGCGCCTGATCGAGAGCATCTGTCTCTCCCAGGCCATGAACCGGCGTCTTACCCGCAGCCAGCGCCACGAGGCCATCGAGCGGGGCATTGTCCTGTCGCGGGCCATGCAGGAGCTGCAATCAGGGGAGGGGGCAGAAGAGAGCGATTTCGTTCGTCGGTATCGGGAGGCCGGACTGGCCTGTCCTCTGGCTGTTGAGGGCGGCTGCCTGCTGTTTGATCAGCGTCCCATCCGCTGCCGCTGCTGGTCGGTGCCGGAGGATGTGGTGGAGCTGGCTGATATCCATTCGGCCCTTGCCGCCCTGTCACGGAACGTGTATCTTGCCCTGACCGGTTCGTTCCCGCCCCGGGGCGAGCTGCGTTTTTCCATTGCTGATACGGTGTCCGGCAGGTTTGTCCAGTTGTATTTCCAGGCCATGCTGCAGGAAGACAGGAAGCAATAACGTGGGAGATTACGGTTCGGAAAAGCAAAAAAAGGTGCTCATCGTCGACGACGAGCGCGACATGCTGACCCTGCTGCGGAAGGTACTGACCAGGAAGACCACCTGCGATGTGCAGATGGCCGACTGCGGCGATGCCGCCCTCGAGGTGGTGGAATCCTGGCTGCCTGATGTCGTGCTCACCGACATCAAGATGTCGGGCATGGACGGACTGGAATTCCTGCGCCGGTTGCGCCATTTCGACCCCACCATCACCACCATCGTCATGACCGGATACGGGACCATCGAGATGGCGGTACAGGCGCTCAAGGACGGGGCCTATGATTTTTTTGAAAAACCGTTCGACAACGACCAGATTGTGCATGCGGTCAGCCGGGCGGTGGAGCGGACCCAGCTGTTGCGGGAGAACCTGCAGCTTCAGCACCGGCTGTCACGGGACCGGCAGGTGGCCGGATTCGTCGGCCGCTCCAGGAGGCTGCTCCAGACCCTGGAGCTGCTTGGCCGGCTGGCGCCCAGCAGGGCGACGGTGCTGATCAGGGGGGAATCCGGCACAGGCAAGGAACTGGCCGCCCGGGCTCTGCACGCCATGAGCAACCGTGCCGACCGGGAGATGGTGGTGGTCAACTGCCCGGCCCTGCCGGAACATATCCTGGAGAGCGAGCTGTTCGGTTACCGCAAGGGGGCCTTCACCGGTGCCGACCGGGACAAGGACGGCCTGTTTCTCAAGGCCAACGGCTCCACCATCCTCCTGGACGAGATCGGCGACATCCCGGTATCCATCCAGACCAAGCTCCTGCGGGTGCTGCAGGAAAAGGAGATCCAGCCCCTGGGCCAGACCAGGACCTATTCCATCGATGTCCGCGTGCTGGCCTCCACCAACCAGAATCTGGAGGCCAAGATCGCCCGGGGCGAGTTCCGGGAGGACCTCTTCTACCGTCTCAATGTCATGACCGTCACCATGCCGAGTCTGGCCGAGATCCGCAGCGATATCCCCCTCCTGGCCCAGCATTTTCTCGAGATCTTCAGCCGCGAACATGGCCGCAGCGACCTGGAATTCATGCCCGAGTCCCTGCAGTGCCTGATGCAGCGTTCCTGGAAGGGCAACATCAGGGAACTCGAAAACGTGATCAACCGGGCAGTGCTGCTCTGTAACGGTAACCGGATCACGCCCACCGATCTGATGATCGAGGAAGGGGAACAGCAGGGCGGCGGCGCGGAGGGGCGACAGTGTTACCTGAACCTGCCCTACAAGAGCGCCAAAAAAGAGGTGGTCAACCAGTTCAGCCGCACCTATCTGACCAGCGCTCTCAGCGCAACGGGTGGCAATGTTTCGGCCGCGGCCCGACGTTCCGGCATGGAACGGCAGGCCTTCCAGCGGCTGATGCGCCGCTTCGGCATCAGGTCAGAGGAGTTCCGCAAATGACGACCACGAGCCCCACGCCCCTGGCCCTGAGCCGGACCTTCTGCAACTTCTGCCCGGCCTACTGCTGTTACCGTCTCGAGGGAGCAAGCCTCTATGTGATGGCCGAGGACATCAACCGCATTGCCCGCCACTTCAACCTCAGCGACGGCGAGGTCCGCCGTCGTTTCATCGAGGGACGGCACACCTTCAGGACCCGCGAGGATGGCTCGTGTATCTTCCTGGCCACGGACCGGCTGTGCAGGCGGTGCTCCATCCACGAGGCACGGCCGAAGCAGTGTCGGGATTTCCCCTATGACCGTCCCTGTCCCTACCTGGACAGTGAAGAGTTGCTTGCCCGCATCCAGCCCCGTATCGAACAGAGCCTCGGCCTGGCTGCGACAGCGGCGAAGATTCCGGACGAATAATAATCAATATTGTTCTTGACAGATCCAGGGAATAATGTTTCCTTGCTGGGAAATATTATTTTGTCGTCGGTCCGTTTCCCGGGAGGACGGGAATCACCGAGGAGACATCATATTAAAAACCTGACCAGTGACAAGGAGAAGCAGGAAATGAGCAAGACCATGGACAATCTGAAGGCTGCGTTTGCCGGTGAATCCCAGGCACGGAACATGTATACATATTTCGCCAAGGTGGCCCGCAAGGAGGGCTACCATTATATCGCCAGGATCTTCGAGGAATCGGCGGCCAACGAGGAGCGGCATGCCAAGGATCACTTCAAGCTCATGGGCGGCCTGGGGGATACGCTCAGCAACCTGAAGGAGGCCATCGGCGGCGAAAACTACGAGGCCACCGAGATGTATCCCACCTTTGCCCGCGAGGCCGAGGAGGAGGGGAACAAGGAGGCCGCCAACCTGTTCAGGCAGATCGCCAAGATCGAGGCGCACCATCGTGACCGTTACCAGCGCTGTCTGGAGATGGTCGAGAACGGCACGGTCTTCAAGCGGGACACCCCCATCAGGTGGAAGTGCTGCAAGTGCGGTTTTACCTACGAGGGCACCGAGCCGCCGCCCCGGTGTCCGGCCTGCAAACATTCGCGTGAGTACTTTGAGCCGGCGGATATGGATATCTGATGATGGACTTGTTACACTCCGTCACACGTTCAAGATGATGACGTCGCAAAAAGTCCGATCTACTGCGTTGTAGCGGGTACGGCCAATGCCCGACGTACTCCATGTGCGCCTCTGCCTGGCCGACACCGCTACGCCTTGTATATCGAACTTTTATGCTTCGCCATCTTTACATTGTGGCCGAGAAAACCGATGAATGGTTATCCCGTGAGGGGGGGTACGTTTCCTCCTGTCCGGGCAAGGCGCACCAGGGCCTGCGCTTCGTCCCCGTTCCGTACCTCCCCGGAGACCGCTGCGCAGGCACCTACCACTCTCCGCCCAGAAACGGGTTTTCCCTCTTCTCCCGTCCCACCGTGCTCACCGGTGTGTCTCCGTAATCGTGACCCGGCCGGATGATCGTTGCATCGGGCAGGGGCGCGATCTTGTGCGCCAGCGCGGTGATGAGGACATTGAAGTCGCCGCCCGGCAGGTCAACCCGGCCGGCACTGCCCACAAACAGTGCATCTCCGGTGAACAGGTTGTCCCGGCAGAGGAGGCAGATACTGCCCGGTGTATGGCCGGGTGTATGCAGAACCTCGATCTCCAGCCTGCCGGCCCTGAGGATGTCACCGTCTGTGACGACAAGGTCTGCCGGTGGTGAGGGGGGCAGCCCCATGCGGGCAAAACAGGCAGCCGCCTCCGGATCGGTGAGCAGGGCGACGTCATCGGCGTGCAGGACAATACCGGCGCCGGTGGCTTCCTGCAGACCTCCATTGCCGCAGGTATGGTCCGGGTGGCAGTGGGTGTTGATGATCCAGCGGACATCGAGCCCCAGTTTTTCGATCCGGGCCAGGATCCTGTCAACGTCCCCGCCCGGATCGATGACCACCCCGGTGTTGCTTTCCCCGCAACCGAGGATGTAGCAGAACACCTCCATCTCGCCAACCTTGAGCTGATCCAGGATCATATGCTCTCTCCCTGTTTGTTGGGATTCCTGCCGTTGCCGGAAACGTAATGGTTCACCGCTATCGGCAACCACCTGAAAAGGCCGACACTTTTCCCCGCAAACACCATCGCGGCACCACCGTATCATGGCGGGTCATTGTCCACGACCTTCGGCAGCTGTTGTCCCTGTCTCTCCGGCGGCATCGCTGTGGTCTTCCCTGTCCGTCAGTTCGAGTTCCGGGTAGAGTTTCCTGGCACAGTCAGGACAGATGCCGTGGGTGAAGCGGACATCGGCATGCCTGCTCATGTACTCTTCAACCTCGTTCCAGTACCCCCTGTCGTCGCGGATATTCTTGCATGATGAGCAGATGGGCAACAGGCCGGACAGCAGCCGCACCTGGCGCATCGATTCCTGCAGCCGGTCGATGGTCTGCCTACGTTCCCGTTCGTGCCGGCAGAGGATGACTGTGGTGGTCACCAGGCCGGCCAGTCCCACCAGCCAGATGCCGAGATAGGTGAGGAGCATGGTCCTGATCCGCTGCTGCTGGGCGCGGATCAGGGGCAGGGCGGGAATGGATATGGAGATGCCGCCGTGCATCTGGCCGGCCTTGTCGCCGTAGCGTTCGTGGCACTGCAGGCAGGGGGCCTCGATATAGAGCGGCGAGAGGTAACGGAACCGGGGATGGGCCGTACCTGTGCCCACGGTTTCATAGTACTCGCTGGCGCCGTTTTGTCTCAACATGCGCAGGGCAACGGTTTCCCAGGGATCGGGGCTGTTCTCCGGGCGGATCGGTTCAAGGCTGGTGAGATGAAAGCGGACACCGCCCTCCCGGTCGGCGATTTCGGCGATCTGGCGGGTCATGTAGGCTGGGTTGAGCTTGGTGAGATGCATGCCGGTGGTGGTGACCAGGTCCCGGGAGGGGTCTTCCTGCAGGTAGGGATTGGGTCTGGTCGTCCGGGTTACCGGGACATAGACGCCGCCGTGGAGCGCATTCCAGAAGCGGGTCATGAGGAATTCCCTGAAAAAGGACCGGGTCTGGGAGCTGGCAATGGTGGTGGTCAGCGTGATCTCGCGGTGCGCGTTCCAGGAAAAGAGACCATAGAGGGTGAGGGTCCAGGCCAGGCCGGCAAGGATGGCGGCCCTGCGAAGCGGTGAGCAGCGTGAGGTGGCGTTTTTTTGCATCATTGCATCCTGCCGGGGATGGTCCGGGGAGAAACGGTTTGCCAGAGGATTGGAGAAATTGTACCGGTTGGAGCCTGGTTTGTCGTGGATTTTTTCGGGAAAGAATCTTCTTCTTCGTTTTCGCCAAGAGATCATCGGTAAAGGTTCAGCAGCCGGCCAGCCGCGATCACGCATAAAGGATGTGCCAGGAGATACAGGTGCATCATTTTTGTTTCTCTGCAGTATTTTTGTTGCTGATATGACGGGATCCAGGGAATGGTTCTTGTTGGCGCTTGCTGTGTAAAATGATGTAATTACGGATTTCTTTTTAAACATGTACCGTTGTTTCAAAATGGTACATGTTGTGCATTGCTATGACCAAATTGTATTTTTCGTTTTTTCAATCATGACCGGGAATCCCGGTGGAGCAAAGCCGAGCCATGAATATCGCTGTCTCTCCCATGCCGGTTGAACAGGACCGGCATCCGGCATGCCCCTGCCCGGCGGCAGGAAGGCATTTTCCGTTGCAGCGGCAGATGTGGCGGTCTTCGGTCATGGTGCGTTTTTTTTGTTGCAGGTGTGCTGATGGCTAGACAGCCAACCATGACAGGGAGACTGCCGATCATCCTCGTTCCGCTCCTGCTGGGTGTTCTGCTGGGATGCCCGGATCATGCCTGGGCCCTCCAGTCGCATGGGCCTCCGGAGGGACTCTATGTCCACCAGATGGCCCATATCCACTTTGTCCTCGCCCTGGGCTATCTGCTGTGGGATATCCGGCGCAGTTCCTTCACCAGCATGGGCTGGCGCTACCTGCAGGTCTTCTGCCTGCTCATGATCGTCTGGAACGTGCTCGCCTTCACCGGCCATGCCATGGGCGTGGTTCTCGAGCCCCATCACATCTCCACGGTCCAGGGATATTTCCAGTCCCGCCTGCTCGGTCCCCTGACCACGACCAAGATCATCTTCTACATCACCAAGCTTGACCATCTCGTCGCCGTTCCCGCTCTCTTCTTCCTGTTCATCGGAATGCGGTCCCTGTACAGGACCGTCATCGAGCATGCCGGGGAGGAAAAGAAATGAATGGATTGCCCCTCCTTCCAACCATCATCATTGATATGGCCGGTTCCATGGCCGATATCATCTTTTCCTTCCTGGCCATGCGGTACGCACTGCTGCTCACCCGCCGGCAGCCGGACAACTTTCTCTGGGGGTACCTCTTCTATTTCTGCATGGCCCTGTCGGCCTTTTCCGTCTCCAGGGCCGCCGGCCACCTTGTCAAGCAGTTCCTCTTCATGTCGGATAACGGCGATATATGGGCCGATATAGCTCCCTATTCAGGCGGGTTCAATACCCTGCTCCTGATCTCGGTCTCGGCGGTCACCATCTTCTACAACAAGTCCGTTCAGGCCTATGAGTCCATCGAACAGAAGGCCGCCAAGCTCAAGAGCGCCAACCTGCAGCTGGAAAAGGCCGCTGCCGAACTCAAGGAGCTGAACATGCACCTGGAGGAAAAGGTGGAGGAACGTACCGCCGAGCTCTCCAAGTCGGAGAAGAAATTCCGTCATCTGTTTTCCAATTCCAAGGACATGATCTTTTTTGGGGATATCGGTAAAAATGTTCTCGAGATCAACGAATCGGGCCTGGAGATGCTGGGCTACAGCCCCGAAGATGCGAAATCCCTCAATCTCTACCAGATATTCCGCAACGAGGAAGATATCTTCACCTATTACGAGCTGCTCAGCAGGGACGGCTATATCAAGGATTTCGAGGCCGAGTTCCAGAAAAAGGACGGTTCGGTGATCTATGTCCTCATCTCGGCCACGGCCATCTATGATGACAACGGCAAGATGATCGGCTGCGAGGCCATTGCCAAGGATCTGACCCGGGTCAAGACCATGATGGAGCAGCTGGTATCCAGCGAGAAGATGGCCTCGGTGGGCCAGATGGCCGCCGGCGTCGCCCATGAGATCAATACGCCCCTGGGGATCATCCTCGGCTATGCCCAGCTGATGAAGGATGATTTCGACGAGGATTCGGAGGCCTACCAGAATCTCTGTGTCATCGAGCGGCAGACCAAGGCCAGCCGCAAGATCGTCGCTGACCTGCTCAAGTTTTCCCGCCAGGCCGGCAGTGCCCGCAAGGACATTGATCTCAACGAGATCCTCTCCGATGTGGTGGCGGTCACCGAACATAACCTCAATCTGAACCATATCCAGGTGCATCTCGATCTTGCCGACCATCTGCCGCGGGTCATCGGCGATGCCGAAAAACTGCGCCAGGTCTTCGTCAACCTGATCAATAATGCCCAGCATGCCATGGAAGAACAGGGCGGGGGAGATCTCTATCTCGGTACCTCGTATGATCCGGGAAAAAAGCAGGTCATCACCCGGGTTCGAGACACGGGCCATGGTATTCCCGAGGAGGTCAAGGCCAAGATCTTTGATCCGTTTTTCACCACCAAGCCGGTGGGCAAGGGGACCGGGCTGGGCCTGTCGGTCACCTACGGGATCATCCAGGATCATGGCGGCACCATCGTTGTGGAGAGCCCGGTCAGGAACCCTGATAGCGGCGAAATGATGCAGGGCACTGAGTTCAGGATCCTGCTGCCCCGGGCCGAGGATACCGAGACCGTGGCTCTGAAGGAAGAGGGGGGTCGCCCCGAAACCATGTAAATGTGCAAACCGCCGCTGGCAAAGATGTTGTCCGCGGCGCCTTTCCGGTACAACCTGAGGAGGAAGACAATGGCTGAAATTCTGGCACTGGATGATGTGCAGGACGCAACGGTCCTCATCGGCAAGATCCTTTCCAAGAAGGGACACAATGTGCATACCTTCACGGAAGAAGACGAGGCGATCGAATTTGCCAAGAAGAACAGGATCGACCTGGCGATCCTGGATATCAAGCTGAAGAAGCTCAGCGGCGTCGAGGTGCTGGCCATGCTGAAGGAACATTCCCCGGACATGCATGCCATCATGCTCACCGGGTACCCCACCGTCGAGACGGCACGGGAGGCCATCAGCCTGGGTGCTGACGAGTACTGTGTCAAGCCCATCGACCGTGACGAACTCGAGGAAAAGGTGGAAAAGGTCCTCCAGACCCGGAAGTAATCCCGCGGCCAGAGGAACGACCCGGAGCGAAGATGACGGACACACGGACAAGAGAGCGGCAGTTTCTGGAGGTGTTCCAGAAGGTGACCAAGATGGTCTCCATGGTGCTGGATCACCAGCAGGTCATGGATACCATCGTCCGCACCCTGCCGGAACTCTTTGACGTGGACGCCTGCACCATCCGTCTGCTGGACTACTCCACCAACACCTTTGTCCTGGGCGCGGCCCACGGCCTGTCCCTGGAATATGTCTCCCGCCAGTCCATTGATACCGAGGAGACCATGGCCCTGATCAAGGCGGGCCAGCCCGTGGCCAGGGTCAACCTGGACCGGGACCCCAGCTACCAGGACCGGGAAGAGCTCTTCCGGGAGGGGATCAAGAGTATCCTCACCCTGCCCATCCTGTTCCAGGACTCCATCATCGGCATCATGCGTCTGTTGACCCGCCGGCACCGGGTCTTCTCCGACGAGGAGATCTCCTTTTCCATGTCGCTTGCCGAACAGGTGGGGATCGCCATCTCCAACGCGCGGATGTTCAAGGAGATGGTCAACCAGGTGGACTTCATGCAGGAGGTACAGGCGCTGAGCAAACTGGTCAACTCCACCCTGGATCTGGATACCGTTCTCCAGACCATTGTCGAACGGGTCCCCCGCTCCATGGGGACCAGGGCCTGCACCATACGGCTGCTCAATCCCCAGACCAACACCCTGGAGCTGGTGGCGGCGCACGGGGTGTCGGACAACTATCTCGAGCAGGTGCAGTGGGAGAGCGAGGACGACATCGCCATGCTCCTGGCCGGCGGGTCAGTGGCCATCTTCGACGTGGAAGGAGACGAGCGGATCAAGTGCAGGAAACACCTGGTGCAGGAGGGGATCAAGTCACTGCTCTGCATCCCCATCAAGGTGGGCCAGGAGCGTATCGGCGTCCTGCAGATTCTCTCCGACGAACACCACTGTTTCACCAGTTCCGAGGTCAATTTCGCCGAGACCGTGTCCGAGGCCGGCGGCACGGCCATCCATAATGCCAGGACCTATCAGAAGATCAATCTCCTTTTCAATCAGATAGAGGAGAATGAACGTTTTCTCGCCGATATCCTTGACTGCATCCGGCCGCAGCTCCTGGTGATTGACACCGAGAAGCACGTGGTGCTCGCCAACCGGGTGGCCATGGAGCGGCTGGGAAGATCGGAAAAGGAGATCCTGGGCGCGGAATACAGTGAGCTCTGCCTGGTGGAGGGAGACAATGGCGAGTGTCCCGTTGATCAGGTGCTGCGTGACGGCAACGCGGTCACCCTGGTGCACCAGGTGGAGCAGGAGGACGGTGTCCACTGGCTGGAACGTACTGCCACGCCCATGCTCGATGACCAGGGACAGGTCCAGTACGTGGTGGAGATCATCCGTGACATCACCACCCAGCGCAGGCTGGAGCAGGAGCGGATGGAGCGGGTCAAGCTGCAGGGAGTCGTCGAGATGGCCGGGGCGGTTGCACACGAGATCAACTCGCCCCTGTTTGCCGCCCTGGGCACAGCCCAGCTCCTGCAGGAGGATGTGGAGGACACCGAGATGGGCAGGGATCTGTCGACCATTGTCCGCAATCTCAAGGCCATCAGCCAGCTTACCAGGAAGATGACCAGCATGACCGGTTTCAAGAGCCGCCACTATATCGGTGATACCCGGATCGTCGATATGTCGGACTAGCGAGAGTTGCCCGGTCCTTTCCCCGGCGGGAACAGGACGGGTGCCACAGTGAAAGGGGAGTACCAGGAACAACAGACAAGGAGGTGAATGGCAACGTATCGAGGCTGAAGCAAGATCGTGGATCCCAAACATGATGCGATGTTTGTGTTAGTGAGCCGATATGACCGGCGGCATCCACAGGGCCAGGGCGGGGGCGGCAGGAACGTTTTTCTGCCGTATCGTAGCCTGCCCGTCCCTGACCGGGGACAGACCGCCGGCAGATCGACTTGTACAAATGAAAGATCGAGGAGGCTTTGTATGAAAAGATTTTCCCTACTACTCGGTATTGCCGTGTCCGCCCTGCTGCTGCTCAGTTCCGGCGCAATGGCGGTGGATGCGAAGCTGAGTGCAAAGACCCTGAAGGCGGGCAGTCCTATCACCGTCGAGGGCAGCATCGATCCCGGCCAGGACCTGTTCCTGGTCATCTCCACCGAAAAGCTGTTCAAGCCATCGGATGCACCCGGACCCAAGGAAAAGAAGCGGCTGACCAATGGCAAGAATGGCAAGAATGCCTTTGGCGATACCGCCATCCCGCCGAACTATTACGTTCTCACCAATGTCCCCGGGACACTGGCCACCCCCATCGAGGTATGGAAGGGGCAGACCGACGGCCCGTTCGCCTTTCCGCCATTCAAGTACAAAGTCAAGGTCAACAAGATCAAGAAATGGAACGAGATCGGGGACGAGGAGCATAAGGCCGACCGCGTCCGCGCCATGCTCGGTCCCATCAACAGCGAGGCGCAGTGGAAGTTCCTGATCTTCACCCATGAGAAGAAGTTCGGCATCAATACCATCTCCAAGGAGAAGCCCCTTGGCGGCGGTAATGCCCGTATGATCATGACCGACTTCAACAAGCAGCCCGAGGCCTGGAACAAGGGCGTCACCCTGACCCTGGACAAGAGTACGGGCAAGTTCACCGCCACCATGACCCCGTACAAGAACCTGGCTCCCGGCACCCAGATGGCGGTCTATGTCAACGGTCAGAAGATGGATTCCTTCACCATCGAGAAGTCGACCTTCTTCTTCAGGACCGGTAATGTCTACATGAACCCGCTCATCGTCTTCGGCGGCGCCTTCATCATCGGTGTCCTGTTCGTCATCATGGGCGCGGCCGGCGGCCTGTTCACCGCCGCCTTCCAGATCACGGTCATCGGCACCAAGGGTCCGGTGGGTATCAATGCCGGGAACACCATCAAGCCCACCAACCTGTTCCTGACCCTGTGTTCGCCGATCACCGGTCTGATGAACTACTTCAAGGAGAAGCGGTTCGCCTATCCGGTGGCCATCCCCTTTGCCATCGGTATCGTCACCGGCGCCTTTTTCATCGGTCCGCCGCTGTCGGCCAAGTACCTGAACCTGGCTGCCTTCAAGTTCTATCTCGGTATCATCTGTCTGGTTATCGGTATCAAGCTGTTCACCGAGTCCCTGCCCGGGTCCATTGAAAAGAAAAAGGCCATGAAGGCCATTGTCCAGAAGTTCAACGCCGCGGTCAAGGAGGCCAAGGAGTCGGGCAAGGCCATGGAGATGGGCAAGATCGAGTTCGACAAGTTCAACTTCATCTCCTTTGACATGCGCTTCTGGGGCGAGACCTTTGTCGCCCGGCCGCTGATGATGCTCATCGGTGGTATCATCATGGGGGTCATTGCCTCCTCCTTCGGTGTCGGCGGCGGTTTCATGTTCATGCCGTTCATGACCACCCTGGTGGGCTATCCCATGTACCTGGCCGTGCCCATCGCCCTGGCAGGTACCTTTGCCACCTCCACCGGCGGCATTGCCAAGTACGCCCTGATGGGCTACCAGCCTGACTGGCTGATGGCAGCCCTGATCGCTGCCGGCGCCATGTGCGGCGGTATGGTCGGCCCCAAGATCCAGAAGAAGCTGCCTGAGATCTTCCTCAAGCGGATGCTGGCTCTGGCCCTGATCATCGTTTTCATGAAGTACACCAGCCTGATTCCGTTCATGCGGTAACGGCTCTGCAGATCAATGTAACCTCAATCCGGCGCAACAGGCCGCCATCGGCCTGTTGCGCCCGTTGTCGATGGTCGCCGCCACGGTGGCGGCCGTCCGTCGGCCGCGAACTCGTTTTTGGCTGAAGCAAGATCTTCCCGGTCCCGGTGGCCAGGGTGAAACCCTTGCCGGGCTGCAGGAGGAACAGAGGTATCAGGGAAGACACCCCCGCCGCCGGCGGACGTGGCATGAATGCGTCTGCGAACGGGTGTTGTTGTCCGGCCTGTGGCAGGAGGATTTCCGGGCCAGGCCGGTATACTGTGACAATACGAAGGAGAACAACATGAAAAAATCTGTGTACTCTATGTGTGGAATGTGCACGGTTCGCTGCCCGATTCGAGTCGAGGTCGAGGACAACCGGGTCACATGGATCGAGGGCAATCCGCACCTGCTCGATCACGCCCTCTGCGCGAAAGGGTCCGCCGGCATGGCACTGGTGGATGATGATGAACGTCCCCGCCAGCCTCTGATCAGGGAAGGCGGACGGGGCGCCGGACGCTGGCAGAAGGTGAGCTGGCCCACGGCCTATGACTACATCACCGAACGACTGAAGAAGATCAAGAGCGAGTATGGCCCCGAATCGGTGGTGCTCTCCTCGCGGGGCGGTCCCTGGCAGAACATGTACAAGACCTTCATCCACGCCTTTGGCTCGCCCAACTACACCAACCACGACTGCACCTGCGGCCGCAATACCCATCACGCCAGCCTCTCCATCAACGGCGTCGGCCGCAAGGGCTTCATCTACGACATCAAGAACAGCCGCCACATGGTGCTGTTCGGCCGCAACTACTTCGCCTCCCTGCAGATCGCCCAGGGCAACCAGCTTCTGGACATGCTCGACAAGGGCGGCAGACTCACCTACGTCGATGTCCGCCAGACCATGACCGGCATCAAGGCCACCCGTTTCTTCCAGGTCCGGCCCGGTACCGACTATGCACTGGCCCTGGGCATGATCCACGAGATCATCAAGCGGGGAATCTATGACAAGGAGTTCATCGATCGCTACGTGAGTGGTTTCGACGAACTCTGCACCTTTATCGAGGAGTACACCCCGGCCTGGGCAGCCAAGGAGTGCGGGGTCAAGGAAAAGGCTATCCTCGCCTTCATCGATGAGGTGGCCGAGGACATGCCGAAGGTCATCTTTCATCCGGGCTGGAACCTGTCGCGCTACAAGGATTCCTTCTATGTCAGCCGGGCCCTGCATCTGCTCAACGTACTCATGGGCAACATCGAGGTCGAGGGCGGTCTCATCATCCCCAAGGGTGCCGGCGACTGCGGGTTCAAGGGCATCCGCATGCTCGACTGTCCCAAGCCTGACATCAAGCGGGGTGACGGCGTGGGATGGAAGTACAAGCATTTCGACAAGGGCCCGGGCCTGGCCCACCTCTTCTTCGATGCCATGCGCACCGAGGATCCCTATCCCATCAAGGCCTGGATCGCCATGCGCCACGATCCCTTTACCGGCATGCCCGAGCCGCAGCGCCAGAAGCTGCTCTTTGACAACTGTGATCTCCTGGTCTCCATCGACACCCATTACAGCGAATTCGGCTGGTATGCCGACGTCATCCTGCCCGAGTCCACCTACCTGGAGCGGGATAACCCCATTGCCCTGCAGAAGGGCACCAAGCCGCGGCTGATCGTGCGCCGCAAGGCCGTGGATCCCAAGTATGATACCAAGCCGGGATGGGAGATCTTCAAACAGCTCGCCGACCGGCTCGACATCAGCGAGTATTTTCCATACAACACCATCGAGGACCTGTATGCCTGGCAGCTCGAGGGGACCGGCTATTCCATCGAGGATTTCGAGGAAAAGGGATTCATCGAGCTCACCGACAAGCCGCTGCCCCTCTACGAACGGGACAAGCTCGACGGTCAGTTCAAGACCCCGTCGGGCAAGATCGAGATCATCAGCAAAAAACTCACCGAAGCCGGCCTGGAGTCGCTCAAACCCTACAGGTCGCCCAACAAACCGCCCAAGGGCATGTTCCGCCTGGTTTACGGCCGTTCCGCGGTCCATACCCATGGCCATACCATGAACAATCCCCTGCTCGAGGAACTGATGCCGGAGAATTCCCTCTGGATCAACAGGCGGGCTGCAGCCAAGCTGGGCATCGAGGATGGTGACCTTGTCGATGTCACTGCACAGAACGCCAGCTATTCCGGTACGATCCATGCCTATGTGACCGAGTTCATTCACCCGGAGGCGGTCTACACGGTCCATGGTTTCGGGCGCCAGATTCCGCTCCAGACCAGGTCCTATCATGCAGGACTCAGCGACCAGAAGCTGATGGCCGGCAAACTCGACGACTGGGACAAGGCCGGGGGGGCCATCAACCTCTGCGAGGCCTTTGTCTTTGTGCAGCGCAGTACACGGAACCCGAAGAGGAGGGTTGAGTTATGAACAGGTACATGATCCATCTCAATTCCAAACGTTGTATTGGCTGCCATGGCTGCGAGGTCCACTGCAAGACCAACAAGCGTCTGCCCGTGGGGCCCATTCTCTGCGAGATCGACCACGAACCGCTCAAACCGGTGAAGGGCGTGCCCAAGACCGAGTTTTCGTTCCGGTCATGCTATCACTGTGACGACCCCTTCTGTGTGCCGGTCTGTCCGACCCAGGCCATGGTCAAGCGTGAGGACGGCATCGTCTACGTGGACCAGGAGAAATGTATCGGCTGCATGGCCTGCGCCGGTGCCTGTCCGTGGACCATCCCGCAGCTCAACCCGGCCACCGGCAAGGCCATCAAGTGCGACTACTGCATGGACAGGCTGGACCAGGGGCTGAAACCCGCCTGTGTCACCAAGTGCACCACCCATGCCCTGAAGTTTGTCCGCCTGGAGGTGGTCTAGGCAGGTGGTGGTCCCCATCGGGGACGTGCTTGAAAAATATCTGTCATCAGATACAATGGGGTGCTCTCGGAGCACCCCGTTTTTGTCGGAACCCGGAAGCCGGGGGGAAGAAAGCGGAAGAGTTGCCGCCCGCGGCGATGAGAACAGTCTTCTTCAGCCGTTGCTTCGGGGTGAATAATTTCCTGTGGATGGGACCTGGTCATCCGGTCCGCTGCCACCATGGCAAGGTGTAGCGCAGATGGAACTTCTCAACAGTCTCCTCAATGGGCTTTACTACGGGCTGATCGCTCCATTCTTCCGTTTCTGTTCCAGCATCCTCACCCTCCTGCTCATCCGCCCCATGACCCTGTTCCATCTGCCCCCGTGGCTGCAGGTGGTTGTGGTGGCCGTACTGGTCGCCCTGTTTGCCTTCCTGATGCGACGGCTCCTCCGGGTCGATGAACGGGTCGAGGAGTTCAATCGCCGCTTTGCCGAGAAACGCAGAGAGCAGCAGGAACTTCGCCATATCCCCGACAAGTACAGCCGCGATGCGCTGTACCGGACCACCGACGAGGAACTTAACGAGGAGTACAACACCTTTATCGCCTACCACTATGCCCGCTATGTCATGATCTACATGCTGCCGCTCTTCCTTGTCCTGGCGTGGCTCAACTCCGTGTTCTCCACCTCCTGGCTCGTGGCCAGGTATGGTCATCCCTTTATCGTCACCCTGCCTGAGAACAGCTTCGGTATCAGCGGGCTCTCCGTCACCTTCATCTTTCTCCTTGCCTATATTCTCACCCTGGTTGTCGGTTTTCGCATACAGCGCCGGGGCAGAAACCGCTGATCCTCCGGGTGGAGGATGACGGCCGGTTGCCTGGCCATGTCCGTTCGCGGACGGCGGGGAGAGCCTGTATTTGCAGCCATTTTTTATCCTGTCCGCCGGTCCGGGCAGAAAAAACCGGTCTATTGTTCTCTGTCTGGTCCGCCTTTTGTATGGATCAGGCTGGCTGACGCAGATTTCTGTTCTCCGTCCCGGCACCCTGTGAGCAAGAGTTCACCGCTATCGGAAACCGCCTAAAAAGACAGGCTCTTTTACCCCTGTGAGCATCAGCAGCCTGTCTGTGTTCCTGGCGGCGTGGCCATAATTTTTTTCTGTCCGGTTCATTTATTGAAAGTGATATGGTATAGTCATCCCGATGAGAAAGGCTCCTGAATGACACTGGGCGGACAGCTTTTGCAGGGTAAGCGCTCACAGGAGCCGCACGGAGTCTTCGCTTACCTCTTTGCACGGTCGTGCCTGCCCGCACAGGCAGGCTATCGGAGTCTCCCTGCGGTCGCTTACCTGCGGCCAGGCACGCCTGCACAGGTAAGCGCGGACTCCCAATCTGCGGCTCCTGAGAGCGCTTACACCATTGTGGTCGGATAACCCGATGGTTGGCCATCCCGTGAGGGGGTGCTTTGCAGGGCAGAGGGGGATGACGGGATGATCATGTCCGTCACGGGCAGTGATCTTCCGGCCTGATCCGGGAAACAGGATGTGGTCAATGCCGGCCGGGATGTGAAATGACTGAAAAACGCCGATTTGCCAGGGTGCTCTTTGAACGGACAGTGCGGTTTTCCCTGCACGGCGTTGCCTATGCCGGGATGAAGATCCGCGACCTGAGCATTGGCGGTCTCTTTGTCCGGGGTGATTTTCCCGACGCCCGCCCGGGGGATCGTTTTCGGCTCGAACTGCATGAAACCGGGCGTCATTCCTGTCTTATTCTCCACTTCGGTGCCCGGATCGTGCGGGTGGAAGAAGACGGCATTGGCCTGCGTTTTACCGATATGACCGAAGACGCCTACAGGTTTCTCCAGACCATGGTGCTCTATTACACCGAGGATCCTTACGGGGTCGCCAGAGAGTTCCTGGAGGACTTTCCCGGCAGTTCATCTGCCGGGACCTGATCCGATGATAGCGCCACTGCAGGAAAACCAACGTTGAACCGTCCGATGGGTACTGCCGTATGAACAATTCGCATTCCATGCCAGAAGAGACACCGCTGCTGTTGCGGCCCTTTGCGGCCCTGGGCGACACGGTGCTCTACCTGCTGACCGATCTCGGCCGGATGGGGATCTACCTCTTTGCCTCGCTGCTCGGGGTCTTCAGGCGGCCGTTCCGTTTCGGCGAGCTGGTCAAGCAGTTACGTTTCATCGGTGCCGGATCCATTTCGGTCATCTTTTTCACTGCCCTTTCCTCGGGCATGGTCCTTGGGCTGCAGGGGTACTATTCACTGCACAAGTTCGGTGCCGAGGGGATGCTCGGCTCTGCGGTGTCCCTGACTCTGATCATGGAGCTCGGTCCCATCCTCACCGCTCTCATGGTGACCGGCCGCGCCGGTTCCGCCATGTGCGCCGAGATCGGTATCATGCGGATCTCCGAGCAGATCGATGCCCTGGAGTGCATGGCCATTGATCCGTTTCGCTATCTCATCTCCCCCAAGCTCCTGGCCACCCTGATCTCGGTACCCCTGCTCACGGCCATCTTTGATGTTGTCGGCATATTTGGCGGCTACCTGGCCGGAGTCAAGCTGATGGGGGTCAGTTCCGGGTCCTATTTCAACGGTATGATGCAGAGCGTGACCAATCACGACATACGCCTCGGCATCATCAAGTCCTTTGTTTTTGCCCTGCTCCTGGTCTGGATCTGCAGTGGTCGCGGCTATTTTGTCCAGCGGATCAGGGGGGCCGGCTTCGGTGCCGAGAGTGTCTCCAAGGTGACCACCCAGGCCGTCGTCCTGTCGTCCATCTCTGTGCTGATCTTTGACTATCTGCTGACCGCGATCCTTCTCTGAGGCAATGACCCGATCCATTGATGCGAAGACAAGTGAACCGGTGATCCGGTTCGAGGAGGTCACCAAGTCCTTTGGTGACCGCAGGCGGAGGCACGTGGTGCTCAACAGGGTCAGTTTTTCCATTCCGCGCGGCAGGACCACGGTCATCGCCGGCGGTTCCGGCCAGGGCAAGAGCGTGACGCTGAAACTGATCCTCGGCCTGATGCGCCCCGACAGCGGTCACATCTACGTGGATGATCTGGACGTGACCACCCTGCGGGGGGCTGAGCTGCGGAGCCTGCGCACCAGGTTCGGGGTCCTGTTCCAGGGTGCGGCCCTGTTCGACTCCCTGACTGTGTTCGAGAATATCGCCCTGCCGCTCAGGGAGCGGACCAGGCTCTCCGAAGAGGAGATCCGGGAGCGGGTCATGGCGACCCTGCGGCAACTGGAACTTGACGGCCATGAGGAGAAGTTTCCGGCCCAGCTCAGCGGTGGCATGAAGAAACGGGTCGGCCTGGCAAGGGCCCTGCAGCTCGACCCGGAGATCGTGCTCTTTGACGAGCCGACCACCGGCCTGGATCCGGTGATGACCCAGGAGATCTACGAACTCTTCAGCCGGACACAGAAGCGGTTGGGATATACGGCGGTCATTGTCAGTCACGACATTCCCAAGGTCTTTGACCTGGCGGACCGGATCATTCTCCTCAACCGGGGAGAGGTCGATGTCTTTAATGATATAGAGGAAATTGTCCATTCAACAAAGCCCTATATCCGTGAGTTCGCGGAGATGACCATGGGGGAGCTGTTTGGAGGCAATTCCGGGGAAAAAGGGTGTGCAGATGAATAATTCACGGGTTGAGATCTTTGTGGGCGTGTTCCTGGTACTGGGCCTGCTCGCCTTTGGCTGGCTGGCCCTGCAACTGGGTGAGATTCCCTGGCTGAATGCCGGCCGGACCTATGTTCTCAAGGCGGATTTTGACAATATCTCCGGGGTCAAGTCCGGGGCCGAGGTACAGGTCGCCGGCGTGGTGGTGGGAACGGTGCTCGACCTCAGGCTCACCGAAGACGGTCTTGCCGAGGCAACACTGCAGATTGACCGCAGGGTCGCGGTGCCGGTTGATTCGATCGCCTCGGTCAAGTCGCAGGGAATCATCGGCGACAAGTACATCCAGATCACCCTGGGCGGGGACGAGGAGAACTACAAGCCGGGCGGCACCATCACCGATACCGAGTCTTCGGTGGACCTGGAGTCGCTCATTTCCAAATTTGCCTTTGGTCAGGTGAAATAGACATCATGCAGATTCCGGCGCGAGCAAACGGTTTTCTTATCCTCCTGACCTGTCTGGCCGGACTGATCCTGGTACAGGTCAATGGGGGCCCTGTTCATGCCGCCGATGACGGCGACGTCGATTTCCTCAGCGACGAGTTCTACGATGAGGAGCCGGAGACCATCTCGGTCTATGATCCTCTCGAGCCGATGAACCGGGCCATCTTCACGTTCAACGACCGCGCCTACTTCTGGGTGCTCAAACCGGTGGCCACCGGCTATGCCTATGTGCTTCCCTGGGAGGTCCGGGGCTGTGTGAGCAATTTTTTCAATAACCTGCAGGAGCCGGTCCGTTTTGTCAACTGCCTCCTCCAGGCCCGCTTTGCCGATGCCGGCCGGGTCCTGGCCCGTTTCCTCATCAATTCCACCGGCGGGGTCTTCGGCCTGGCCGACCCCGCGACCCGCGATCTCGATATTCCACCCGTGGAGGCATCCCTTGGCGAGACCCTGGGACGTTGGGGGATAGGGGACGGCTTTTATCTGGTCATGCCCCTGTTCGGCTCGACAACCCTGCGTGATTTCGGCGGTACCGTGGTGGATGCCCTGGCCATGACACCCTACTATGCCTGGTCGGACGACTTCCTTGTCAACGCCGGTATCTATACCGAGAAGGAACTCAACAAGATCTCACTGCACCTCGGCGAATACGAGGATCTCAAGGAGTTGAGTTTCGATCCCTATATTTCTTTGCGCAATGCCTATTTCCAGTATCGCACCAGGACGCGTGACCAGGACGTTCCCTTCGAGAACGAGTGAATATTCAGAGAGAGCTTCAGTGTAAGCGCTCACAGACTTCTGAGGTAGTCTGTCAACGTTAAAATCATTCGCCTGGGAATTTTATCCACAGCGTTTCAACATGTTATCAACAGACTTGTCAACATCCAGCATGACAAAGTCAGGCTAAATAAACTGCAGCAAAGGAGACTGATTTTTGACCAGCGACTGGAGATATTTTGCTTCGTCATAAGCGACCCGATCTCGCCAGCAACGATGGATGATTCTAAGCCATTTAAAGGCCAGTGAGCGAATGGCCATATGGTGCCCCTTGCCTCTGGAGCGCTGCAGCTCATAATACGCCTTGGCCCACACAGATTTGAACCTGGAATGAGATGCATATTCATGAAACGTCTGCAGCAGAAAGGTCGGACAGGCCCTGCGTCGCTGGACAATGGTTGAGTTGCCGCTTCGCCTGGTAACCGGTGCTATGCCGCTATATTCCTGTATATCAGAAGCTGTTGCGAATTTAGCACGGTTTGTTCCAAAGGCGCCGGCCAAACGTGGTTTAAGGACATCACCGGCGCCGGGGAAGCTCTCAAAAATATCCTTGTCAGGGTGCTGGTCAAACATATCCTCCAGGGCCTGATCGTATTCACTGATAGCCTGATTCAATGACTTTAACTGCTGAACAAACATCCTGACGCTAATGACCGAGTCCATCAAAATAGCCTTGTCAGTGGTTAAGGGGATAGCAGAACGAATAAGCTGCAACCGCTCTTCAATCCGTTTGGCAGGGCGACTGCGGTGGGAGGTGTAAAATGCACGAATAGTTGTATCCCTGGCACTTTTGACATCTTCGAGAGTTGGCCATTTTTCTAAAAAATCCAAGGACATCTTGTCGTAAAGATTGGTAGATGTCAGCTTGAAGGCCTGGGGAAAGTATTCTTTTAGTGCAGCGGTCAAACGATTGGTTATTTTCGTCCTCTCATTAACGGCTTTACGGCGGGACTCGGATAACATGGCCAGGGCCCTTGACACCTCGTCATCAGGTGTCCATGGCGTAAGATTGTTGCGGTGTACACATACCAACTCGCGCAGAAGGTTGGCATCTGGCTTGTCATCCTTGGCGCCACTGATATTGAATGCTTCTCTGTAGCGGGCCAATGCTTTGGGGTTGACAGGATACAGCACCAGAAAATCATATCTCATGAGTTGGTACATAAGCGGGCCTCGAGATTGTTCCAGGCATACGGCAATCTTGC
The DNA here is from genome assembly GCA_026987195.1 of Desulfobulbaceae bacterium. Lineage (GTDB taxonomy): Bacteria > Desulfobacterota > Desulfobulbia > Desulfobulbales > Desulfobulbaceae > DRKI01. Next base: position 44,294 of record JALSNC010000116.1, read on the forward strand.
CTTCGGAAAAGCGTCTATGGAGTCCACGCAGCCACTCATTCAGCGCTTCCGGGGTACTGTCTATCTGGTCATACTCCGGTGTGCTGTCAGGCGTGGGGCTTAAACAGATGTCATGCTTCTGGTCAGCCCAGTCGATACCGACATAGGCGGCGAATTCATTGGTAAGATTGTTCATGATGCGACCCAAGGGTTAAGATTGGCAACTTCACGATATTTCCAGCTTTTCGAGACCCTTATAGGATAAACCTTTATGTGTGCGGGTTAACTTCTGAGCATTCGTAAAATCTGGATATGCCTCTGTCCGAAGCTCTGTGAGAAATCGTCCAACGTTAAGGCACCATATTCGTAACAGAGGCAATATCGTGTATCTCCAAAACCAGGCTGTCGAGCCAAGTTATCAACAACAATAGTACGTATATTTGTAAAGATAAAAATAGCAGGTTGGACCTACTATAAGGCACCGCATCTTTGCACGGGCGTGCCTGCCCGCATAGATAGGCTATAGCGGTCAGGCACGCCTGCACAAATCTGCGGCCCCTGAGAGCGCTTACAGCATTGTGGTCGAGAAAACTTATGATTGGTTATCCCGTGAGGGGTTACGCTTCAGTTCAATGGATGGTGTGCCCATGAAGAGAAGAGAGTTGCTGGTTTTTCTCCTTATCCTGCTGTTCCTGGCTCCTGCCGGCATCGGGGCAACGGCGTCCGCCGTTCCCGATCCCACGGCACAGATGCGTCCTTTTGTCGCCAGGATCACCAACCTGCTGCAGAACGAGGATTTCAAGAATGATCCCCGGTGTGACCGCTGCCAGAAGATCATCAATATCGCCAAGGAACATTTCGACTTCCGCGAGATGTCCAAGCGGGTCCTGGGCAGGCAGTGGCGCAAGCTCTCGCCTGAGGAGAAGGATCACTTTGTCACCCTGTTCACCCGGCTGCTCCAGTATGCCTATATCGGCAAAATCAAGGATT